>DASWAB010000356.1:0-7206 GCA_036391375.1 Nitrospirota bacterium | reverse complement strand
GGCTTCAGCCGCCGCTGCCGATACGCCCGCGGCTTGCAGCGCCTGAGCCGCCGCCTCCCGTCCTCTTTCCATATCGGGGACGTCCAGGGTCACGACATCGAGGGCGGTCAAAGTTCGAGGCGGTTTGTCCCCGAGGCTTTCGATAGTTATCATGATCTGGTCAGGGGGGCAGCTTTTTCCTTTTGCACGCGCGATAAGCTCCTGCGCGACGGCATCAAGAACAGGATAAAAGGCGATCCGTTCGGAGCCGGAAATATGTTTTCCCGCGAGGGTCGCCCGCATGCGGATGCTGTAGAGATTATGACGAGTCATGTGTCAGGTTTGCAGTCCCAGATCCTGAATCATCCTGAGGTCATCGCCAGGGTCCGGGCCGGAAGTGGTAAGGTAATTGCCGATCATGAAGCCGTCCGCGCCGGCTGAAAATATCAGGGGATGGAGTCTCCTTAACGCGCTCCCCCTTCCCGCGCAGACGCGGATTTCTTTCTCCGGAAGGATCATGCGGAACAGGGCGATGGAGTGCAGGGCTTCAAGCGGAGTAATCGCCTCGACATGTTCGAGCGGCGTGCCCATGATCGGCATGAGAAAATTGATCGGGACCGAGTCGACGTTGATTCCTCGCAGAGTCAGCGCCATCCTGATCCTGTCTTCCATGGCTTCCCCCATGCCGAAGATGCCGCCGCTGCATGTCGAGAGCCCCACAGAACGGGCATGGCCCAGGACTTCAAGCCGTTCATCGAATGTATGAGTGGTGCAGATACGGGGAAAGTATTCTCTCGATGTCTCGATGTTATGATGAAACCGGCGCAGCCCCGCGTTCTTTAAATACGACAGTTGATCCCTGGTAAGCGCGCCGAGCGTCGCGCAGGGGGAAAGCCCTATGTCGCGCACGCGACGAATGCCCTGTGCGATCTTTTCGAGGTCATCATCTGAATCGACGCCCCTGCCGCTCGTGACTATGCAGAACCGCCTGGCCATGTTCTTTTTCGCGCTTTCCGCGGCCTCAGCCATCCGGTCAACGGAGATCAGCGGATAAACAGGCGCGCCGGTGGAATGGTGAGCCGATTGCGCGCAGTAGGCGCAGTCCTCGGTGCAGTCCCCGGACTTTGCGTTTACAATGGAACAGATGTCCACGGTGTTCCCGCGATAATGCCCGCGGACCCTTCCCGCAGCCGCAAAGAGGTCCCACAGATCGGCGCCCTGCGCCCGCGCAAGTTCACTTGCCGCCGCAAAGTCTATATTCCGCCCCTCGAGTATGCGGTCCGTAATGTCCTGAATGATTTTTTTCATGGTTATTGTATATCTTGTACCTGAAGAAACGGCAATTGTCAACCAAATTGCACGGCGATGGTTGACAATAAAACCGTTCGACGATCATCGTGTCTCTTTGGCTGGATTTGGTTCGGTGTTCGGGAAGGAAGCTACGACAGGCTCGAAACGAGGGCTCGCACCTTTTGCTCCATCATGGTTTTAATGAACTCAAGGGACGCGGGATCGTTCGCTTCAAACCGCATGACCAGCACCGGCTGGGTGTTCGAGGCGCGGATAAGGCCCCAGCCGTTCTCGAATACGGCGCGAACGCCGTCCACGGTGATCACCTCACGCGGTTTTCGGGATAGATTGTCTCCCTGCGTGAAAATTTCTTTCGCCTTTTCCACGACCTTGAACTTGATGTTATCGGGGCAGTCAAACCGGATCTCGGGCGTATTATAGGTCTTGGGAAGATCGGCAAGCAGCATGCCGAGCGATGGGCTCCCCCCTCTGGCTGACTTGAGCTTTTTGATGATCTCCACTATACGGCATGCGGCATAGATGGCATCGTCGTAGCCGAAGTACCGGTCTGCGAAAAACAGGTGTCCGCTCATTTCGCCGGCCAGGGCGGCGCGAAGCTCTTTCATCTTCGCTTTGATCAGGGAATGGCCGGTCTTCCACATGACCGCGTTGCCGCCGCGGCTGCGGATGTCGTCGTACATGGTCTGGGAGCACTTGACCTCGGACACGAATATGGAACCCGGATGCTCTTGCAGGATGTCCCGGGAAAAGATGACCATAAGCTGGTCTCCCCAGAGGATATTTCCCTGTTCATCCACCACGCCGATCCTGTCCGCGTCTCCGTCAAAGGCGATGCCCGCGTCGGCCTTTTGCGCAAGGACCGTATCGATCAGCGCGGCGAGATTCTTCGGGATTGTGGGATCCGGATGGTGATTGGGGAACCTCCCATCGGGCTCTGAAAAGAGTTCAATGACGTTGCATCCCATAGAACGGATGACCTCCGGCGCTGCCAGCCCCGCTGTGCCGTTCCCCGCGTCGAGGGCGATCTTAAGTCGCGGCCCCCGGATGTTTTTGAACTGGTTCGTGAGATAGTCGATATAATCCGGCAGAATCGGCCATTGTTGGACCGTTCCGGTTTTGTCTCGTTCTTCAGACTCCTGACCTCCGGCTCCTGACTCTATGATTCTTCTGATCTTCTGTATTTCTTCGCCGTAGATCGTCTCTTTGCCGACACAAAGCTTGAATCCATTGAACTCGGACGGATTATGGCTCCCGGTGATCATCACCCCGGCTCCGGGGTTGAGATGATGAAGGGAAAAGTAAAGCGCGGGCGTCGGGCAGAGGCCGAGGATCGTAACATTTACCCCGCCGGCGGTGAGCCCGCGGACGATGTCGTCGCACAAACGGGGAGAACTCGTGCGGGCATCGTAGCCCACGGTGGCGGACATGATTCCTTTACGTTTCAGGTAAGCGGCGAAGGCACGGCCGAGCGACTCGATGACCGGAGGCGTCAGGTCACGATCGGCGATGCCCCGGATGTCGTATTCACGGAAGATTTCAGGATTTATCATATCGTTTATTTTATCACAGGCGGCAGTGAATTTCTTGTATGCCGCTCATGGCGGTTGTAATCATCGTCGAAGCGGACGATGTCGTCCTCCGCAAGGTACTCGCCGTTCTGGACCTCGATGATCTGGAGCGGTATTTTGCCGCGGTTCTCGAGCCGGTGCTTCGTGGACATGGGGATATAGGTGCTCTCGTTCGGGTGTACGTCGTACTCCCGGTCTCCGTTCGTCACCCGCGCCGTGCCTGCCACCACCACCCAGTGCTCGCTCCGGTGGTAGTGGAGCTGGTGGGAGAGCTTGGCGCCGGGGTTGATTACAATGCGTTTGATCTTGTACCGGTCCCCTTCCTCGAGAATGGTGTAGGAGCCCCAGGGCCGGTGGACCGTGCGGTGGGTCAGATGTTCTTCCGCCTTTCGCTTCTTCAGCTCGTCGACTATTTTTTTTACGTCCTGCGCCTTGTCCTTGCTGCACACCAGCGTGGCGTCCGGAGTATCAACAACGACGGCGTCTTTCAGGCCGATGGTCGCCACGAGCCGTTTTTCGGCGTATATGATGGAATCGCGGCTTCCGATGTCGATAACATTGCCCGCGATGACGTTCCCCGAGGCGTCATGCTCGGAAACATCGTCCAGCGCAGTCCAGCTTCCCACGTCAGACCATCCGATGTCAGCGGGGATGACGGCGGCCCGGCCGGTCTTTTCCATGACCGCATAGTCGATGGAAATGGGCTCCAATTTTTTAAATACGTCGCTGATAACGTCGTTCTCTCTGTCCGTGCCGATGGCGTTCCGTATCTCCTGAAGCCCCCGATGGAGCGAAGGCCGGTATTTCTCTATTTCCTGGAGAAGCGCGACCGCCTTCCAGATGAAGATGCCGCTGTTCCAGTAATAGCGGCCGTCCTTCAGATATTCTTTCGCCTTTGCAAGGTCCGGCTTTTCCACGAAAGCTTCGACTGAACAAACGGCCCCCTGCCCCCCGCCCGCTGTCGCGTTGCCTGCTTTAATGTATCCATAACCTGTCTCAGGACGATTGGGTTTGATCCCCAGTGTCACCAGATAGTCATGCCTGGCCGCCTCCGCAGCCTCACGGAGCAGGCTCAAAAATTCCGTCTCTTTCTTGATGGCGTGATCGGCGGACAGGACGACCATAACACCATCAGGGTCCAGCCTCTGCACGTGGAGGGCCGCCAGACCCAAAGCCGGCGCAGTGTTCCTGGCCTGGGGTTCAAGAATGAAATTCCCATCCCAGGGCCTGCCGTATTTTGATGAGAGCTGATGACCGATCGTATCGGCGAGGGACCGGTTCGTAACGATAAAGATGTCATCGAACCGGATGAGCGGCAGCACGCGGTTTACCGTCTGGCGGATAAGCGTGTCCTCCCCCCCGATCTTCAGGAGCTGCTTCGGCATCGACTCGCGCGACAGCGGCCAGAACCGCGTGCCCGAGCCGCCGGCCATAATGACTGCGTACATAGGTCGTCTCCTTAAAACTGGATGGCATGAAAAAACATCATACTGCCGCAATTATAAACAGCGCTCCGACCGCTGTCAATGAAGCAAGTAGGTATTCAAAGATGAGCACCTGTGCAGATACCGTGCAATCAATACTCTGGAGCACTGCTGACAGCGTCCGTTTATCTCCTGCTCATCCGACTTTGCATTCGCTTCTTCCAATCTCTCCACCTCCGCCACACAGACCCACTCACCCGTACACCGGGCCTTCTGAGCAACCGGGCGGGCCATGTCCGCTTCGGCGGAAATTCTTCAGCCATGATTTCCTGAATATGCCGGGCAACTACCGCCTGAGAATACTGCGAACGGACATCATCCATGCCCCGTTTGGCGATCGTCTGCAACTGGTCACGATGCGCATACGCGTACCGCAGAACGCGGCGGACCTCGTCAACGCGTACGGCGGGCCAGCGGTGGCCGGCAAACATTGCCGGCAGGACGCTCGATAGGCGCTCGTCGACAGGCACCAACGTATCTTCCGGGTTGATCAGCAGGCTATTGGCGCTGTGCATGAACGCCGCGCTACCTCCCCAACTGATCGCCGCTGCAGGCTTTCCCATGGCCATGGCCTCCATGCAGGTCATGCCCCAGCCGGCAGCGCGCTCCGTCGAAACGTAAAGATCGCAGGAGTTGTAGAGACAACGCATATCATTCTGGCTGATGGAGGAGTCCAGGATAACGAGAGCGGGAGATCGTGTGGTCGTAAGATGGACACGATCGCGAACCGACCCGAGTACCACGTCGCGGATACTCTCCTGTTCATTGCCCCACCCATAGATCTTGAGAATGAGCGTCACGTCGTCCGCTTCGGTGAATTCCTTGTAGTACGCTTCCAGCAACAGATCAAAGCCCTTCCGCCACCCAAAGGCAAAGGCGTAGAGAAATGTAAACCCCTTCTTACCCGGCACGGGCAGCGTTTCCGAGATCGGCATGTAGAAGTCGGTATCCACAGCATAAGGAATAACTCTTATCTTCTGCGAAGAGACGCCGGAACGCGAGAACGTTTGGCGGTTAAACTCCGTCGGCACCCATACTTCATCCATAGCATTGAGTGGTCCGACCCAACTCTTGGGGATGCGGTCGGTCTCATAGATGGTGCAGCCAACGGTCTTGACCACGTTCCGAAACTTCACTTTGCGGTAAAAATCGGGGGTATAGTTGATCACACCTATGGGGTATGACCCCGCATCGGCCTTCTCCAACTCAGTTAAGATACGCAGGGTCTCGCGATCCAGCCCGTCATGCTTCCATCCGACGTTCACCAGCCGGACCGGAACGCCGATCTTCCGCAATCCAAGAACATAATTTCTCGTGACCGTCCCATATCCTCCCCGGTCGTAGGGCAGCCCCACCCAGATGATGCCTGTAATCCTGTTTGTCGTCATACATACCACTTCAGGTAGCCGGCTACCGCCGGCGCTGTATAGTTGTAACGAAAGGATCCTTGATCGCCATGCGGTGTCAATACCGTCGAGATCGATCCGGGTCACGATAGCATATTCGTTTTCCGTTGTGATATATTACGAATATGCATTTCATGTGACCAAGCGGATGAAAAAATAAACCAGACGTCTTAAGAAACGCGAAGAGCCGAGCATTCTTACAACAAACAACTCGGCACGGGGGTATCCATATTTTAGCAGCTTGCGTTCCAGATCGATCCATTTGGCGTTATCAGCGGCATGTATAGAAACCGCGCTTTTCAGCCCTACAAATTGACGCCAATCATGCTCCCGCCGCATTACAGCCAAAAACGCGCGTCTCACCGGTTCGTCAGGGAAAAGTTCCGATGCCAAAAGCAAATACCCATCGATATCGATTAAATAACGATGGAACAACCCGTTGTCCAAAAAACTATCATTATCGCCGCGGCACAATACAAGAGGATCCTTAATGTATTTAAGCACACCACCGTTTAGCAGAATAGAAAATAACCTAAATACATGAGCGTAATTGCTCCCGATCAATTTCTCATGACGCGGGATAGTGAGCCATTTCTCCCTCCTGACGATAATGGAACTTATATAGCTGAACAGCGCACCTATCGACCGTGACCGTTTAAAGTAACTGATGAACTCGCCATGATTCGTAAAGGGGAAGATGCTGTCTTCAATATCAGGCGACAGCCACGAGGCATTCCTCCGCGGCCTCAGATCCTTATCACATTCGGTCCTGTTGAACAGATAAATATCATACCCTGCCTCTATCTCATGAAGTATTCTGGAAAGCGCACCGGGTGTCTGAACATCGTCACTAGACAATAGCCAGCAATACTCACCATGTGCAAGGTCAACGGTTCTTTCCAAATCGCTATCGATTCCGCCCTTTCTGTCCAGACGGTGATAAACAAGCTTGGGGATACGGCCTCGAAAGTTCTCGACTACCTGTGGGGTATTGTCGGTCGACGCCCCGTCAACCACCACGACTTCGACGCTCTCCGCATCAGGTTCAAGTTGGTCTGTGATACTGTTAAGTGTTTCCCCGATAAAAGCACCGTAATTATACGTCGGAATGCATATCGAAAGGCGGATTTTATCCATTGCACATTCATCATCTGAGCAGGATTTCATAGAGTGCAAGGTGCTTTTTGCAATAGAATCACACGATGCGAACCGCCCCAGAGCCTTCCGTGAGTTTTTTCGCCCAACATAAAGATTTAGTGCTTTTTTCGTATCAACAATATCATCCGGTTGAGCTGGAGGAATACTTAAAAGGGATGTTTGATATGCTGATTCACATCAACCCCGGTCAGGTCGAAAAGCCAAGCCTGTACAGCACGCACAAAAAGCTCTTCAACTCGTCTCCCATGATGAGACTTCTCTTCAAGCCGAATTTTCGCGCCAGCCTCTGCAGTGCAGAAT
>DASWAB010000355.1:0-3291 GCA_036391375.1 Nitrospirota bacterium | reverse complement strand
CCCGATGGTGCTCCTGGATGTCCGTTCCGCCGCAAAAGCTCGGAACGGATTCATCAAAGGCGCGGTCGCCATGCCGGCCGCCGGCGTAGCAGCGAACCTCGCAAAGCTTCCGCCCAGAGACAAGAAGCCGCCCATCATCATCTACGATCAGAGCGGCGGCGATGACGCGAAGACCGCTGCCAAGGCGCTCATTGCGGCAGGATACGGCCCCACAATCATGACCGGAGGCATAGACGCCTGGCAGGCCGCCGGGCATCCCGTCGAGACCGGCGAACTCGCGACAAACATCATCTACGTTCCAAAACCGAGACCCGGCGAGATCTCCATCGATGTTTTCAAGAAGCTCGCGGCCAATATCCCGGCCGACACTCTGATCCTTGACGTGCGCAGCAAGGACGAGGCGGTTGCGGGCATGCTCAAGGGAGCAAAGGTCGTACCGGATGCGGAAATACTCGATCGGCTCGCCGATGTCCCCCGGAACAAACAAATCATAACCTACTGCAACACGGGCGTGCAGGCCGAAATGGCGTACCACAAACTCAAAGAAAAAGGGTACAACGTGAGATTCCTGAACGCCAAGGTCGACTTCGACAAGGACGGCAGCTACAAAATCGAAAAACCATAGAGGCAATGCTGAATAAGACACTCCACGGACCCGGAGGCATTACGCCATTCCGGGTTTTTTTCGCCTGCCCTTCACCCCCGTCATTTTCGGTATATAATTGAAGAAAAAAAGCGCGAACATTTCAATTAACGAGGGAGGGGCCATGAAAAGTATAACGCTCAGTTTGATTCTGACCATTGTGCTGGTTTTAGCAGGAGGGCGTCTTGTCCTTTGTCTTGAAGATCATTCCCATCAGGAAGGCGGCGCGGGACAGCCGGGCGGGACGAATCCCCTTATCGAGGAAATGGTGACACTCGACGGCGTTTTCCGGGACGTCGTGTCCGCGGTGGCCCTCGGCGACGGAGAACGAGCGCTTAAAGCCCTCGAATCCATGCATGGCGCAATGGAGAAAACGCATGAGGGAGTCCACGCCGGCGTCGTCACCCTCCCCAGAAACAACGGACGGGTGAAGGAATTTATAGCCATGGACAAGCAATTTCATAAGAGACTCGAAGCCCTGGCAGACGCAAGCAGGAGCAACGATCAGAAGAAAATGCTCGGGCTGACAAAGCAACTCCTGGACCGGTGCGTGCTGTGCCACCAGATGTTTCGGAAGTAACGAGGCCCAGCGCCTTCCGGCCGCTGACGTGCCTGCGGGGCTGTTTAGTTCGTGCAGCAGCGCTTCTGAAGAAAAAAAGGGCATCCTGACCGCCGCTCTCTCGGGGGGGGTAAGAGACCGTCAGAATGCCCCGGGGATTGCCGGTTCGCTGCGTTAATAATATTCCATGACGACCTCGTTGAAGCGGTCCCGCCTCACTTCGTTGCCGGTCTTATCGCGGTAGATAAGTTCATCCGTGTCGAGATCGTATTCCGGAATAGCCGGGTCGAGCCACCGGGTGACGAAATATTGGTAGAAGAGGCTGAAGAGGTTGCCGTCCTTATCATGCCGGAACACGTATTCCGGCATCTTCCGCACATTTATTCCCGTAGGATAATGCTGAAGACTGAGGTAGTCGCCGAGAATGGCCAGTTTGAGGAGCGGGACCTCCCGGTAAAGCTTGAGCCGGATGTTTTTCTGATGCCTTTTGAGCGCCTTGAGAAAATCGATGCTTCGTATGATCTGGTCCCGAAAACTCTCCGGCGTGATATCGGGATCGGCGAGGCTCTTCGCGCGGGCGGTCACGCCGTCCTTCAGCGGGTCGAGGAGCATGACCTTCGCCTCCCGGCAGCTTTGCAGCGTCTGATGCAGATCTCCGGCAGGGTCTGCGAAGGTCCGGAACCCCGTAGAGCTGATAAGCATGATGGACCTTCCGGCTCCCTGGTCTTCTTTCATCTTTTTCAACCGCCGCTTTGTCAGAAACGACTTCGGGAGGGCCGCGCTTACCAGGCCGGCGACCTTCGCCATCCGCGAGCGCTTCCTGGCGCCCCAGCTCCTGACAACGGCGTTGATGAGGACAATCAGCATGACCGCAGCAGTAATTTCCGTCGACACCAGGAAAAGCTCCTGGTTCTCTATGAACGACCAGGAGAGCAGGAGCTTCCGGCTGAGATACCTGATGATATCGGGGAGGGAAATCGCCAGCGCCGCGCTCAGGACGACAACGGCAATATGATAGAGAATATGGGCTGCATTTTTTTTCATGGCTTGCTCCTTTTCCTGTAACTCGTTCCGTTTCAAGGCCGGGATCGCACCGCCGTCAGGACAGTACGATCAATGCCGTGGCGAGCAGGAGGGCAAGGTCTGTGCCTGCCCGGTCGTTCGCCGTCGCTATGCGGTCGCAGAGCGTTGCGACAAGCCGGAGCTCTCCTTCATGCATTGCCGCGAGTTTTTCCCTCGCGTGCTCCGGCAGCCGGTGATTTCCGATCCTGCTTTCGAGGACGCTGATGATCCTGGCCCGATCGCTGCGCTCCTGTGACAACCGGACATCCGGCGCATTCTGCGCGTGCTCAGGCATCAGTTTCAGGCCTTGCGTCGGCATTGCAGCGGATGTCCCTTCGAGGACCACGGCACAGAGCGCGAGGGAGAGCAACAAAACGAAAACTCTTTTAATGACTTTTGACATGACGCACCTCCTCTTGTTGGTTGATCGCTGCCTCTGAAGCTTCGCAGCCGCTTGGGCCGAAGGCTTCTCCCAAGCCTGTATCGGCATTGGTCTGGTCGCAGCCAGCCGGATGCCGGATGGGAAGACACGCTGTTTTTGCGAAAACCCTTACGCAGCCTGAGCACATCAATACGCCCCCGTGAGTCCAGGGCCCGGCGCGGCCGTGCTCTTTTTCCGGTTTGACATTTTTGCCATCCCTTTCAGAACTACTGAAAGAGCAAATCAAATGCCATAAATTACTTTTATGCGCCATACTGTTGATTTCGCTTACTAATTTTAATAACGCCGGTTGGTTTTTTTCTGCGGCCGCGATCCCGGATTGTATGGAATTTCCTGCATAAATCATCTGGTCATTTGGAACTGATTAATTATTTAGTGCGGGAAATCAAACGGTTGTATTTATGTATGAAATTTCATACACTGCGAAGGAATTAGTCTTTGGGGGATATTTCAGCTTTAAAAATGGCGCAAAAACAATGGGGTGCGGGTTTTTATTCTACTCTTTTTTATAATTTGAGGGATTGATTTCGTATTTTTTCAGAAGATTATAGAGATCGGCGCGATACTTCCCCGCCAGAGTTGCCG
>DASWAB010000354.1:0-9103 GCA_036391375.1 Nitrospirota bacterium | reverse complement strand
AAATACCATTTTAAAAGGAGAAACTCGCATGAAAAAAGGCGGCAAAGTAAAAGTAGTCGTTATAACGCTGGTGTTATCGCTCGTTCTTTCTGCAAATCTGTTATGGAGTTTTGAAAAGACGCATCCCGCTGAACATCAGTCCGCGCAGCCCGTGATATCAGCCGACGAGACGCTCACGAAGCTCGTGGCCGCCAATCAGCGTTATGTTTCGGGGAAAATGACGGCGCGGGATTTGCCGGCAAGAAGGGGCGAACTCCTCAAGGGCCAGCAGCCGTCGGCGGTGGTCCTCACCTGTTCGGATTCCCGGGTCCCTCCCGAACTCATCTTCGACCAGGGGCTCGGTGATATCTTCGTGATTCGGGTTGCCGGAAACGTGGCCGACCCCGTCGCCCTCGGGAGCATTGAATATGCCGTCGAGCATCTCAACGTCCCCCTGATCATCGTCATGGGACATGACAAGTGCGGCGCGGTGTCAGCGACCGTGGCAGGCGGCAAGCCGGAAGGAAATATCGGTTCGATCGTCGAGAAGATTGCTCCCGCCGTCGGCAAGGCCAGGGCAGCGGGCAAAACCGGCGACGAGCTGCTCGACGCCGCCATCATCGAAAACGTAAGGAACGTGACAGCAGGGCTTACCAGGGACAGCGCGGTCATCAAACACCTGGTTGAGGAAAAAAAGCTGAAGATCGTGGCCGCGAAATACAGCCTTTCTTCGGGAAAGGTGGATTGGTTGTAACCGTCCTCCGAACCGTAACCCGAACAAAAGGCCGGGCAAGCATGCCCGGCCTTTCATTTTGGCCCCTTATTCTTGTTTTTTCTGCACATGGACCGCCATATTGTGCGCGTCTTCAGATGCCTCCATGATCGCCTCGGCAAGGGTCGGATGGGCATGGATCATGGAGCCGAGCTGCCTCGCCGTGGCGCCCATGCGGATCGCAAGCGCCCCTTCGTGCACCATGTCCGTTGCATGAGCGCCGCATATGTGCACGCCGAGCACCCTGTCGCTCGCTTCGTCGGCAATGATCTTCACCATGCCCGTGATTTCCCCCATGGCATGGGCCTTGCCGAGCGCACGGTATTGAAACCGCCCCACGCGGTATTTGGCCTCCCTGGTGCGCGCCTCATGCTCCCTGACGCCGACGCTGCCGATTTCCGGCATGGTGAAGATGCCCGCCGGCACGACGGCGTAGTCCATCCGGGAATCGCCGCCGAGCGCATTATCGACCGCAACGAGTCCCTGGCGCGAAGCGACGTGGGCGAGCAGAATTTTCCCCGTCACGTCCCCGATCGCGAAGATGTTCGGCACGCTGGTTTCCATCCGGTCGTTGACGATGATCTCTCCTCGTTTGCCCGCGACCACGCCGGCATCGGCAAGGCCGAGGTTCTCGGAGTTCATGCTGCGGCCGATGGACACAAGGATCATCTCGGTCCTGATCTGGTGGCCGCTGCTCAAGGTAGAGACCATTATTCCGTCCGCGTCTTTTTCGACCTTCTCCACTTTCACGTCAACAAGGAGCTTGATCTTGCTCTTCTTGAACTCGCGCGCGATGATTCCGGCCATCTCCTCGTCTTCCGTGGACAGCGCCCGAGGCGCCATTTCAACCATGGTAACCTCGGTCCCGAAGGCGCGATAGATGAAGGCGAACTCGGAGCCGATCACCCCCGCGCCGACGATGAGCAGGCTCTTCGGAACGCGCCTGAGCTGGACAGCCTCGTCGCTCGTTATCACGCTTTCCCCGTCGAAGGGAAAGCCGGGCAGCTTCGCGGGTCGGGACCCCGTGGCGATGATGATCCGGTCCGATTTCACATCCATGGTGGTCCCGTCACTCTGCACCACGCGCGCCACGTCGGGAGAAAGCAGCGAGCCGCGGCCTTCGATGAGGTTCACTCCCCAGCTCTTGAACAGCGCCCGGACGCCTTTGACTTGCGTCGACACCACTTTATCCTTGCGCTCCCTGATACGCGCAAGATTGAAGCCGGCTTCGCCGGGAATTTCGACGCCGAATTCGGCCGTCTTCTTCGCGCGTTCGAGCGCCTCCGCCGAAGCGATGAGGGTCTTTGTGGGGATGCATCCACGATTGAGACAGACGCCGCCCACTTCCGCGCCTTCGATCACCGTAACCAGCGCGCCTTTTTGTGCTGCGCGGATAGCGGCAACATAGCCGCCCGGACCCGCGCCGATGATGGTAAGCTTCATTGTCATATGATGCTCCTGACCGGTTCTGCCAGCAAAAAAGGGAGAGTGGTCGCTCTCCCTTTCTACAATAATCGATAGGTTCCGTGGCCGTTATTTTTCCTCTTCTTCTTTCAGGAACTTTTCATATTCAGCCTTGCTCATCAGGTCGCCCGCCTCGGAGGGGTCGTTCATCTCGATCACCACGAGCCAGCCGTTGCCATAGGGGTCTTCGTTGATGATTTCCGGCGAATCCGCAAGGTCCTCATTCACTTCCACCACCGTGCCCGACACGGGGCTGACGACGGGAGAGGTCGCCTTGGTGGACTCGATCTCGGACAGCTCCGAATCGGCATCGACCTCTGTGTCGGCCTCCGGAAGGTCGACGTACACGACATCGCCGAGCTGCTGCTGCGCGTAGTCGGTGATGCCGATCGTCGCACGCTTCCCTTCAACCCGCGCCCATGCATGCTCCCTATGATATTTGATATCGTCAGGATTCATGAAACACCTCCGGAGAACAGAACGTATAAAAGAATGAGCTTTTTTTTAGCCCAAGAGGAAAATTTTGTCAAGAAAAAAAGTGGAGCGCCGATTCCTTTCTTCTGCCTTCAGGGAAGTCAAACCGGCAGTGTTCGCAAAACAGCAATAAGTAATCTTAAGTATAACACCGCCACCGGCTGAAATAGCGCCCCGTTGAGAAAAAGCCGGGCATTTCCAGACATAAAAAGGGGATGCGTTTGCATCCCCTTTCTCTTGAACTAGCATTTTGTTCCTGTTATACCGCGACCGGCTCCTGCGCCTTGGTTTTCTCGGTCGTCACATGAGATTCCACCATGGTAATCGCCTTCTTGGGGCACCGCGGCTCGCACATCCCGCAGCCGATGCACTTCTCCTGGTTGACGACATGGACCTTGCGGATATCTCCGGTGATGGCGTTGACCGGGCAGACCTTTTCACAAACGTCGATGCCCGCGCACTTGGCGGGATCGATGTAGGCCTTCGGCCTGGCGGGAAGGTAGTCGTAGATGGCATTCGTGGGACATTTCCTGACGCAGAGGCCGCAGACGATGCACTTGCTGTGGTCGATCCGCGCAAGGTTGTTGTCTATCGCTATGGCGTTCACCGGGCAGGTCCTGACGCAGATGCCGCAGGCGATGCAGCCCACCTGGCACTTCTTCTTGACATCGATGCCCTTGTCCCTGCTGTGGCAGCTTATCACCACCGCCTTGGAAGCCTGGGCCAGTTCGATCACCTGCTTGGGACAAGCGGCCACGCACTTGCCGCAGGCGGTGCACTTATCGGAATTGATGATCGGCAGATTGTCCGCGCTCATTGTGATCGCGCCGAAGGGGCAGGCCCGCATGCACGTGCCGTAGCCGAGACATCCGTACTGGCAGGACTTGTCGCCGCCTGCCGCCAAAACCGCGGCTGTGCAATCCTGAACACCGGTGTAGATGAACTTCCGCTGACTGAGCGAGGTCCCACCCTGGCAAAAAACCCGGGCGATCTTGGGCTCGACTTTCTCCGCTTTTTTGCCCGTGATGATGGCGATCTTCTCGGCGACAGGGGCTTTCCCCGGCGCACACATGTTCGCCGCAACATCGGGGTTGCCGACGACGGCCTCCGCGTACCCCATGCAACCGGCGAACCCGCAGGCCCCGCAGTTGGCACCAGGCAGCGTCTCGCGCACCTGTTCCACCTTCGGATCGATTTTGACCATGAACTTGGCCGCAACGATGGCGAGTGCGATGCCGAAAACAACGCCCAGGGCCGCGAGTACGATCAACGTCACATAGACGGTAGATGTAGGTACGATTCCGCTCGCCTCCGCCGGCCCGCCTCCTTCGACGAGGGGCACAAGCTTGTTCGCGAAAACCCCGATCACGTGTGAAAATGTTTGCAGCAGAACATTGATCAATTGTTCATACATGGTTTTGTACCTTCACGATAGTTATTTGGAGCCACGAACCGGGGATTGCAAGGAATTTTCACTCCGCATTCCGCAATTCGCATTCCGCATTTGTTACAGCGTGATCATCCCCGAAAACCCCAGGAACGCCAGCGCGATCAGCCCGGTCAGCACGAACGAAATGGGAAGCCCCTGAAACGACTTCGGCACATCGGCGAGGTCGAGTTTCTCCCGGATGCTCGCCATGATGATGAGCGCCATGCTGAAACCGAGGCCCGATCCTATGGCCATCGAGACGCTTTCAAAGAAATTATATTTTTCATCCGACATAACGAGCGGCACCGCCAGGATGATGCAGTTCGTCACGATGAGCGCCAGGTAGATGCCCAGCTTGTAGTAAAGGGCCGGGGCGACCTTCTTCATAATCGTGTCCGCGGCCTGCACGAACGCGGCGACCGTACCGATGAAGATCACGATCTTCAGGAACTCCAGGCTGTACGGGATCAGGACATAATTGTAGATTGCCCAGTTCAGGACCGCTTCCACGAGCATGACGGCGGTGAAGGTAAAGCTCATCCCGATCGCCGTCTCCATCCTCTTGGTCACGCCGAAGAAGATGCACAGGCCCAGATAGCGCGTAAACACGAAATTATTGATGAGCGCTGAAGCGATAAAGATGGTCAGGAAATGCTGCAACATATGAGCCCTCCGAACTATTATTGTGCAGGTCGCGGATTGCGTTTTTTACTCCGCACTCCGCATTCCACACTCCCCGTTGATTAATGTCCTCCGCTGCTTGCCCCCGTGCCGCCGAAGAACCTGCGATCTAAGAAGTTGAGTCCGCCCATCACAAGCCCCATGGCGAAGAATCCGCCTGTCGGCATGATCGCGATGAGCAGCGGTTTGGCGTGAAGAATGTCGATGCCCCAGATCGAACCTTTGCCGAGGATTTCGCGGAAAAAGCCCAGAAGCATCAGCGACAAGGTGAAGCCGGCCCCCATCCCCACGCCATCCACGAAGGACGGAAGCAGTTTGTTTTTGCTGGCGAACATTTCAGCGCGGGAAAGGATGATCGCGAACGCGACAATCAACTGTATGTAGAGCCCCATCTGCTTGTACATGCCGCGCTGGTACGCCGACATCACCAGGTCGATCACCGTGACCCAGGTGGCGGTGATGAACACATACGAAGGGATGCGTACTTTCGGATTGATGAAGTTCCGGAGGAGAGAAACCGTCACGTTCGTCATGGTCATCACGAACAACACCGCAATGCCCATCAGGAACCCGTTATATACGCCGCTCGTCACAGCGACCGCCGGGCAAAGAGAGAGCGCAAGACGAAAGACCGGATTCTCGCCGAAAACGCCGTTTTTGAACAGCGTCCCTAAGCTGACATTATTGCTCACTTCGTCACCTCCTGCGCGGCTGCCGTGACCCCGGCGCCGTACTTTTCCACGAGCATCTGCACGGCGTCTTTAACGCCGTTCGTCACGCCGCGGCTCGAATACGTGGCGCCGGACACTGCCTGGATGTTTTCCTTGGTCTCGCCCTTGATGAGGACGATCTGCGAAAGCGCCTTGCCCTTGAACTGGTCGAGGAAGCCCTTTTCCAGGACCTGGTCGCCGAGGCCCGGCGTCTCATTCATGTCCAGGACCTTGACGTCTTTGATCTTCATGTCTGAACCGAGCGATACGAGCATCTTGATGTAACTGGAATAGCCCTTGCCCGCCGTCTCCGCGATGCTGGCTACCGGCTTTCCGCTTGCGGTCGCCTGATAATACTCGTAGGGTTTGTTGTTGACGGCCCACGTTCCCGCCGGTTTGATGGGGTCGGTGGCGTCAGGCGCCATCTCCTTCAAGGCCTCTTCTTTCTCCGTCTTTTCCGCCTGGAACCGGACGGGATAGGTTTGCTGGTAGGTGAGGACCATGATGACTCCGGCGACCACAAAAATTGCAACCAGAGGCATGGTTATCTTGAACATGTCCTTCATTTCTTCACCCCCTTGGCCTCGGCCTTGCCGAAGACCTTGCTCTTCATGCCCCGGTCAAGCAGCGGAGCGAAGCAGTTCATGAGAAGGATGGCGAACATCACGCCTTCGGGGTAGCCGCCTTTGAGGCGGATCAGCGTCGTCAGGATGCCCGCGCAGATGCCGAATACGATCTGCGCGCTCCGTACCGAGGGGCCGGTCACATAATCGGTCGCCATGAAGAACGCGCCGAGGATAAGGCCGCCGGACATCATGTGCAGGAGCGGATCGCCGGTCATGAGACCTTCTTTGCCGCCGAAAATCCAGGTAAGAACTCCGACCGTGGCGATGAACGGAATGGGAATATGCCACGTGATATACCGTTTAGCCATCAAAAACGCCGCCCCCAGAAGAAGCGCGATGACCGAGGTCTCGCCCAGGGACCCGGCCCGGTTTCCGATAAGCAGATCCTGATACAAAACCGCCTTGGTATGGTATACCTCAAGGAGCTTCGCTATCCCCTCTTCCTTCAGCAGGACCAAAGGCGTGGCCATCGTCTTCGCATCGATCCCCATGACGCGGGTCGGCGAGAACGTGGTCATGATCTTGGCGAAACTGACCAGAACAAAGGCCCTGCCGATGAGGGCCGGGTTGAAGATGTTGAAGCCCAGGCCGCCGAAGAGCTGTTTGGCGATCACGATGGCGATAAAGGACGCGACTGCGGGAATGTACAGCGGGGCGTTCGCCGGAAGGTTCATGGCAAGGAGCAGCCCGGTCAGAAATGCGCTCCCGTCCGACAGGGTAACGGGCCTCTTCAGCATCCACTGCACCGCAGCCTCGGATGCGAGCGACACGGCGAGGCAGACGAGGATGACTTCGATGGCCGGGATCCCGAAGTAGTAGACCGACATGAGCGTGGCCGGTAACAGCGCGGCGCTCACCGTCCACATGATCTTGGCCGTGCTCTCGACATCATGCACGTGGGGTCCGATCGAGACAATCAGTTTTTGCGGTTCTTTTGGCTGTGCCTGTGCAGGTGCTTCCATCAACGTCACTCCTCTTGCATGGCGCATAGGGCATCGGGGTAAACCCGCTGCTCTTTACCCTTTGCTCCCTGCTCTTTAGTTTTTCTTCTTCGCCAGTTCTCTTTTCGCCTTTTTCACCCACTGGACCATGGGCCGGTTGGCGGGGCAGACGAAAGTACAGGAGCCGCACTCGAAGCAATCCATGAGGTTGTAGGCCTTGGCGTCTTCGTAATGTCCCTTCTCGATGTAGAGTCCGATGTAGGAAGGCTGGAGTTTCATGGGGCAGGCATCGATGCACCGCCCGCAGCGGATGCAGGGCCCGTAGGGCTTGGTGATCACTTCACTCCTGGGGAGAATCGTGATGCCCGAGGTGCCTTTGATCACCGGAACGTCGAGCGTGTACTGGCTCATGCCCATCATGGGGCCGCCGGAGATAACCTTGGCCGCGTCTTCGGTAAGGCCGCCCGCTTCTTCGACAAGCTGGGAAAACTGCGTGCCGATGCGGACGAGAAAGTTCTTCGGATCCTTGACCCCCCGCCCCGTCACCGTCACATACCGCTCGATAAGCGGCCTGCCGTAGCGGACCGCGTTGTAGATGGCCTCTGCCGTGCCCACATTCTGGACCACCACACCCACATCCATGGGCAGGCCGCCCGCTGGCACCGTCCTGCCGGCAATCGCCTTGATCAGCATCTTCTCAGCGCCCTGGGGATACTTCACCTTGACCGGCCAGACCTTGATCTCCGAACCCGCGGCAGCGTTGGTCATTGTCTCGATGGCGTCGGGCTTGTTCGCTTCGATGCCGATGTATCCTTTGGAGACGCCCAATATCCGCATGAGGACCTTCAGGCCCTCGATGATCTCCTTCGGCTTTTCGAGCATGAGCCGGTGATCGGAGGTAAGATACGGCTCGCACTCCGCCCCGTTCAGGATCACCATATCGATGGGTTTTTCCTTCGGGGGAGACAGCTTTACGTGCGTGGGGAACGTGGCGCCGCCCATGCCCACGATGCCGGCGTCCTGCACCATCTTTTTGAGCTCATCGGGGCTCAGCAGCAGATAATCGGGGTTCTCGTTCATGCCGCCGATCCATTCGTCCTTGCCGTCGCTCTCGATTACGATCGACGGCAGGTCAGCGCCGAGAATGTGGGGAAAATTGCCGATGGCCGTCACCTTGCCGGAGATGGAGGCATGCACCGGCGCGGAAACGAAACCAGTGGTCTCCCCGATTTTCTCTCCTTTTTTAACTTCCTGACCTATGGTGACGAGTGGCTTGGTGGGAGCGCCGATATGCTGGCTGAGGGGGATGATTGCTCTTTTGGGGATTGCTGCAGCGACCGTCGGTTTGTGTGCTGTGAGACTCTTGTTATCAGCAGGATGCACACCCCCGCTGAAGGTATCGTGTGCCTTTACTGTTGAGGCTTCCATTCGATCTCCTCACCTGCTATTTTCAGCAGCAAACAATAAAATTACAGTTTGAGAATTTCTAAAGGCCGCAAAGTTTATAACAGAACAAAGCAGAAGTGTCAAGCAATTTTTTGTTTACTGCGGAAAGGGCCTTGCCTTAAGTGTTTCTTTTAGAAACATGCCGCCCAGGCGTTTTTTTTCGTCCTTAAAATTAATAGTACCGAAATCATCTACGAATAAAAGTCGGTGCACAATGTCCACTACGAGTATGGGGGGAAGGAAATCCTCTCCCCCGCAGGGGAGAGGATTTTGATGAAAAGACAAGGGTTATGCTACCTGCACGACTTCCTTTACTGCAGGAATCTGCTCCTTGAGATATTTTTCCACGCCCAGCTTAAGCGTCATCGTGGACATCGGGCAGGCCCCGCACGCGCCTCTGAGCCGCACTTTCACAATGCCGTTCTCGTCGACGCTCACCAGTTCGATATCGCCGCCGTCACGCTGAAGCGCAGGCCGCACCTGCTTTAACGCCTCTTCAACTTTTTCTTTCATGAAAGATCTCCTTTTTGAGAAAAACGATCCTGTTTACCACGTGCCCATTATACACTTTTTTACCTCTT
>DASWAB010000353.1:0-4088 GCA_036391375.1 Nitrospirota bacterium | reverse complement strand
GTATGATGCTGAGGCTGCGCGTATCACCGGAAATGGATTTCTACCTGGACATGGAGCTCCAGGGAGCCACCGAAAAGACAAGGGACTACGACATCCAGCAATACGAAAAAGTGGTCTACGATGAGTTCGTAAGCAGGATCAGGAAAGCGTTTCCCGAAGGAGATTTCAGGGTCGACACTTTCGATTTTACTGTCGCGCGGGAGGTAAAGCCGAAAGCGGCGTGAGCATTTTACCGCAGAGGGCGCAGAGAGGGAGTCTGCTTCAACTTTTAGATTCAAACTCTGTGTCCTGAGCGGTCCTTGTTGTCCAGGAGTTCAAAATATCCTTCTCTGCAGCGGTCTTCCACGTCCGCCATTTTCCTGAAGGCGTCTTTGAAGTCCTGCGTCCCAGCCGCGAAGATGCCGTGGCCGTACACGATGCAGACGCCCGTGTCCTTGATCGCAAGCGGAACGGACTTTGCGAGTCCTCCCGCGCCGGTCTCTCCGGCCACGATCGGCACACCGCAGACAGAACGTTTGCGATTACAGAACCGGTTGCAGTCCGTGATATCACAATCCTTTTCCTCGCAATACATCGACATGATCACGCTGAACTTGGGGTGACCGTGCAGAACGGCATGATAGTTCGATGCAAGGTAAATACCCCGGTGGGCGGGAAGCTCTGAAGACGCCGACAGCCCCGCCGTCGATGAGCCGTCCATGGGGACCGGATCTATATGGCCTTCGAGTTCATCGAGGGATGAAGTCGTCTGGCTGATGTAGATCGTCTTGCCGTCGAAATAGCTGATGTTCCCGAAAAAGGAATCGACGTATCCTTTCTCGACCGTGTAGCGGCCCACCCGACAAATCTCATTATAAATAATTTCATTCGCGCTTGGCACTCCGCGCTCCGCGCTCACTTCAAGCGGTCCTGATACGAACTTGAGTTCGTCCAAATCCGGCTTCTTCAGCCACTCATTTTTAAACATTTCAAAATGGTTTCGTTCGCCGGGCAGTTTGAATCCTTCGACGAGGACATCGAGGAGATATTTCACGAATGTGGTATGAAAAATCGTGGAAAAGCCGATATACGCCTGTTCCACGGTCACCCCCCCCGATGCAACCACCCCGAGCCCCTGGATCACAGCAGCCTTTCTTTCCTTAAGGCAGCGAATGATCATGCCTGCAAGCTCAGACGCAGGTTTGCCCGCCCAATCCCGTTCCCGGATGAAGGGAATGTCGTGCAGAAAGACCTTCGTCTCGCTGTCTTTGGGAACGAGCTTGTCAACATCCGGCTCGGCGCGTTCGGCCAGCAAATCGGCAAACGGGAGCGTGAGCTTTGCGAACAAAATGGCCGTAACGTCGAGGCCGGAAAAGACCTGGGTGAAGATCGGAAGCCATTCGTCCTGCGTGTTCGTCGTCACGACGTCGTCGAGCCGGTAGAAGCGGATGCTCTCCGGCACGGCAGTCCGGTCGCGCAGGAGTTTTTCCGTGTATTTTTTTATGTGGTCGTGCAATGACATTCTTTACGTTTATAACGTTATTCTTGCGCTAAGTCAAGGTGCAGAATGGCGCTTATTGACTCTCCTAAAAACCATGCTACAATCAAGGAAAATCCCGTTATGCATTCTTTGACGTTTGGAAAGGAACCGGCAACAATGAAAGAATATGACGTCATCATCGTTGGCTCAGGAGCAGGCGCGAACCTCATTGAAGACGCCCTGGAGCACAATAAAACCGTGGCCCTCGTGGACAAGGGGCCTTTGGGCGGCACCTGCTTAAACATCGGCTGAATCCCCACGAAAATCATCGTCTATCCGGCGGATAGAATCGTCGAAATCAGGGAAGCAAAGAAGCTCGGCATCACGGCGGAGATCAAGGAAATCGACTTTGCCGCGATAATGGGGCGGATGCGAAAACACGTCAAAGAGAGCCACGACCGGATCAAGGAGTCCCTGGAAAAAGCGGAGGACTTCGATTTTTATTTCGGCGAGGCGCACTTTACCGAAGACTACACCCTCGAAGTGGCGCACAAGACGATCCGGGGAAAGACCATTTTTCTCGTTTCCGGCGCGCGGCCGTTTATTCCGCGGATAAAAGGCATCGAGGGCATCGAATATCTCACGAACGAAAGCGCGCTCCAGCTCACGGGGAAACCGGAGAGCATGGTCATCATCGGCGGCGGATACATCGCCTGCGAATTCGCCCATTTCTTCGAGGCCATGGGCACGAACGTCACCATTATCCAGCGGAATAAGCGCCTTGTGCCCGAAGAGGAGCCCGATGTCTCTGAGCTGCTCAAAACCGCCCTTTCCCGCCGCATGGCGGTCCATACCGATACGGAAGTCACTGAAGTCCGCCAAACCGGCAAGGTCACGACGGTCACGGCCAGGGAGCGGGAGAGCGGCAGGCAGATCGAGCTCGCGGCGCAATATGTCCTGATCGCCGCGGGCAGGAAATCGAACGCCGATGCCCTCAGGGTAGAAAACACGGGCGTGAAAACGGACGAGCGGGGTTATATCATCGTAGACGAGTTTTTTGAGACCTCCAAAAAGGACATCTGGGCATTCGGCGACGCCATCGGCAAAAAAATGTTTCGGCACACGGCCAATCATGAGGCGGAGCTTGCCTGGCACAACGCAGCGCACGGGAAAAAGTCGCGGTTGAATTACCTCACCGTGCCGCACGCCGTTTTTTCCTATCCGGAGATCGCGTCCGTCGGAATGACCGAGGAGCAGGCGATAAAGATCATGGGGAAGCAGGAGATCCTTGTGGGCAGGGCCAGGTACACGGACGTCGCGCGCGGCGATGCCATGATGGAGACCGAAGGTTTTACCAAGGCCGTCGTGCACCGTAAAAGCGGCAAGATCCTGGGATACCACATCATCGGTCCCCAGGCCTCGATTTTGATCCAGGAGGTCGTGAACGCCATGGCCGCCGACGGAAATATCTGGACCGTCGCCAAGGGCATGCACATCCACCCTGCGCTCTCCGAAGTGGTGTTGAAGGCTTTCGGAAAACTGAAAGAAGTGAAGTGATCGCTTCTCACCTGCAGTCGCTCTTTTTTCCACCTGTTTTCACGCATATGAAGCCGGTCAACGCCCCGTACCGTCTTGACACCCCGATAAAATTCATCTATAGTAGCCACGCAATCAAATACCATTTTAAAAGGAGAAACTCGCATGAAAAAAGGCGGCAAAGTAACAGTAGTCGTTATAACGCTGGTGTTATCGCTCGTTCTTTCTGCAAATCTGTTATGGAGTTTTGAAAAGACGCATCAAGCCGCGGAACATCAGTCCGCGCAGCCCGTGATATCAGCCGATGAGACGCTCATGAAGCTCATCGCCGCCAATCAACGTTATGTTTCCGGGAAAATGACGGCGCGTGACTTGCCGGCACGAAGGGGCGAACTCCTCAAGGGCCAGCAGCCGTCTGCGGTGGTCTTGTCCTGTTCTGATTCCCGGGTCCCCCCCGAGTTCATTTTCGATCAGGGGCTCGGCGATATCTTCGTGGTGCGGGTGGCGGGGAATGTGGCGGATCCGGTCGCCCTCGGGAGCATTGAATATGCCGTCGAGCATCTCAACGTCCCCCTGATCATCGTCATGGGACATGACAAGTGCGGCGCTGTGTCAGCGACCGTGGCAGGCGGCAAGCCGGAAGGGAATATCGGTTCGATCGTCGAGAAGATTGCTCCCGCCGTCGGCAAGGCCAAGGCGTCGGGGAAAACCGGCGACGAGCTGCTCGACGCCGCTATCATCGAAAACGTAAGGAACGTGACAGCAGGGCTTACCAGGGACAGCGCGGTCATCAAACGCCTGGTCGAGGAAAAGAAGCTGAAGATCGTGGCCGCGAAATACAGCCTTTCTTCGGGAAAGGTGGATTTGCTGTAACCGTCCCCAGACCGCAATTCGGACAAAAGGCCGGGCAGGTCATGCCCGGCCTTTTCATTTTGGCCCCTTATTCTTGCTTTTTCTGCACGTGGACCGCCATATCGTGCACGTCCTCGGACGCCTCCATGATCGCCTCGGCAAGGGTCGGATGTGCGTGGATCATGGAGCCGAGCTGCCTTGCCGTGGCGCCCATGCGGATTGCAAGCGCCCCTTCGTGCAC
>DASWAB010000352.1:0-5090 GCA_036391375.1 Nitrospirota bacterium | reverse complement strand
CGGCAAGGCCCAGGCCAAGGGCGTGCCGATCATCTCCGTCGCCGACGATACCTTTACGACCATCGACAAGATCGAAGGCAGCATGGGCAAGACGAACATCAGGGAAAAAAGGAAGGTAGCGCGCGTGAAGGAGCTGATGGACATCGAGTTTGATATGAAGAGGTTTTTAAAGTCAGTAGCAAATAGCAAGTAGCAGGGTCTCGGATTTCCTTGCCCCATGATCATGCGGCATTTGCCTGCCAGTGCACAAGCGATACATTTATCATCGTCAGGATCGTCGCATACTGCTGCGTTCAGCTTCGCAGGTGAGACAACTTCGGATGTCAAGGCAACTATTTCGATTATTTGTTCGTCCAACGCTCTGGTCGGGCAGCGGACGGACAGGGTTGACCACTGGGCCATGTTCCCTCCCTCTTTCCTTCTTGACACCCCCGTGCATTAATGATACTTTCCTCCATGCTTATCTACCTCGACGGCCATTTTGTCCCTAAGGAGAAGGCGCTTGTCTCGGTCTTCGACCACGGTTTTCTTTACGGCGACGGCATCTACGAGACCATGCGCGCATACGAGGGAAGAATTTTTCTCGTCGAGCAACACCTCGACCGCCTGAAACGCTCGGCCCGGGCAATTTCGCTCAAGCTTCCTCTGCCTCTCGAAAAAATCGGCGAAGCCCTGAACAGGTCGCTCAAAATCAACAAACTCCGGGATGCCTATGTCCGGCTCCACATATCGCGCGGTCCCGGCGAAATCGGGCTCGATCCCGCGCTCTGCAGCGCCCCGACCATGGTGATCGTTGCCAGGCAATTTCACGACTACCCCGCGCACAGCTATGAACGCGGCGTAAAGGTCGCCGTCGTAAAAACGAGGAGAAACCACCCGCTCGCGCTCCCTCCCTCAGTCAAGGGCACGAACTTTCTCAACAACATCCTCGCCAAGATCGAGTCGCTCAAAGCGGGCGCGTACGAAGGGATCATGCTCAACTGGGAAGGGTACGTGGCGGAAGGGACCATAAGCAACATTTTCATGGTCAAGAAGGGGGTCCTGTACACGCCCGGCCTGGATACCGGAATCCTCGCGGGCGTCACGCGCGATCTGGTCCTGAAACTCGCGCGCAGGAATAAAGTCCGGGTCGAAGAAGGCCCGCTCCTGCCGCGCAGATTCTACGCCGCAGATGAGTGCTTCATTACGAATACGACCATGGAAATCATGCCGGTCGCGGCCATCGACAGGAAAAAAATCGGCAACGGCAGGCCGGGGCCGGTCACTGCCCTCCTGCAGCAGGCGTATAAGGATACGGTGCTCGCTTGGTTAAAGACGCAACCCAGTTAGCGCAGCTCATCGACCACACGCTCGTCAGGCCCGATGCGACGCTTGACGACCTCGCCGCGGCCTGTGAGGACGCGAAAAAGTACGGCTTCGCCTCCGTGGTGGTGAACAGCTGCCATGTGACGCGGGCGCGGGACCTTTTGTCCGGCACGCTCATAAAGGTCTGCGCGGTCGTGGGATTTCCCCACGGCGCGAACACGACGACGGTGAAGATCGTCGAGGCGATGGAGGCCGTGAAGAACGGCGCGGGCGAACTCGACATCGTTATCAACATCGGTATGGTGAAGTCCGGCAAATTCGATGCGGTGGAGATCGACATCAGGAACGTCATCGCCATGACGCCGCAGAAGGTGCGCAAAGTCATCATCGAGACCGGCTGCCTCGCGCCGGACGAGATCAGCCGCGTTGCCGGGATCGCGGCACGGGCAGGAGCGGAGTTCATCAAGACCTCGACGGGCTACGGCCCGCGCGGCGCGACCACGGACGATGTGCGGCTTATCCGCCGGGCGGTCGGCTCTGCCTGCAGGATCAAGGCCTCAGGCGGCATCAAAGACCTTGCAGCGGTCACGGCCATGGTCGAGGCGGGCGCCGAGCGCATCGGCACAAGCTCGGGTCCGGCGATCATGGAAGAATTCCTGAGAAAAGGCAAGTGATTTGGCTGTTCCCGATTAAATCTTCGGGAAGGCAAATTCTCTAAAAGCAGCTTATGAACAGATTTTTTCAAAAATTCTTCTCTCCGAAAATGCGCTTGAAGACCGCCGCTGCATGCGTTCTGATCGTCGTCTGCGCAGTCCTGCTCGGCGCGCAGATACACCGCGCGATCATCCGGTCGCGCACGGTCACGCAGGCGCAGATCGAAGACGGCTGGAAAGCAGCCGGCCTCGAACTCGCTCAGCACAAAATTTGCCAAAAGGAAAACTTCTGGAAAGTGGCGAAGGAGTATGGAGTGGACATCGACTCCATCGTTGGCGCAAACTCCGGCCTCGGCAAACTCGGCGCCTCTCTCAACCAGACGATCCGGGTGCCGAACCAAAAAGGCGTTGTGCATCGGATCGAGGAAGGGGAGACTATTCTCTCGGTCTCGGAGATCTACAAGGTGCCCCCGGAGACTATCGCATCTTCGAACAATCTCAAGCCGGAATACATCCTCACGCCCGGCCTCGAATTGTTTGTACCGGGAGCAAAACCGGTGAAGCTTTCCGAAGAGATGGCGGCGCAGTATGGTCTGCGCGGCATATTTGCTTCGCCGCTTCCCGGCAGGATCACATCAGGTATGGGCCTGCGCACCCACCCGGTCGGAGGGTTTCGCGGCAGACATACGGGCATTGACCTCGCGGCGAAGGACGGCACGAACATCGCGGCCGCCGCGGCGGGCGTCGTCGCCCAGACCGGGGAGGGGGAATACATCGGCAGGTTCGTGGTTCTTAAGCACCAGGACTCGTATACCACGATTTACGGCCACTGCTCGCAAGTCCTGACAGCGCCCGGAAAGGCCGTGAGGAAGGGCCAGATCATCGCAAAGTCCGGGCACACCGGCCGCGTCACCGGCCCCCACCTTCATTTCGAGATACGAAAAAACGGCATTCCTCAGAATCCGCTGATATACTTATGGTAAGAGGAACATATGCGCGGGATAACCGTGTTTTTCCTACTCATTATTCCCCTCATGTCTACGGGCTGCGCAACCGCCCCACCGTCTGAGGCACGATATTCCTGGGAGTTTTATAGCTCCCCGGACATCTCCCCCGGCACATTCGCCGGCCAGAGCATCGCGGTCCTTCCGACCGTCGGCGTCGAGTACGACCCCGCCCAGGAGGTCTACCGCGAAACCCTTGCCGGAAGCCTCTATACAGCGCTGGTCAAGTATTCGGGCGGTCTGCATGTTCTGTCGCTCGATGTTTTAAAGAGCAGCATCAACAAGAGCGCGCTGTGGGAAGACGTAAAGCTCATGTACGGCGAATATCAGGAGACAGGGGTGCTGCGAAAAGACATTCTGCAGAAGATCGGCGAGGCAGCCGGGGCGCGCTACGTCATCCTTCCGCGGCTTCTCAGATTTCAATCCGAAACGTTCGACCGTGCCACGATCGTGGGGATCGCTTTTTTGCGCACCCGTCAGTCGAGCGTCGACATCCACGCGCAGATTTGGGACACGAGCACCGGCGAAGCCGTCTGGGAAGGGGCGAGCGAAGGAACGATAGCCTCTGAGGTCGTCAGGGGCCGTCCGGCAAGTTTCATGGCAGTGGCGGCAAATGCATGCGAGAGCCTTGCTTCAAGAATGCCATGGGTGAAGAGAGAGAAAGAGAGCGAAGGGAAAAAGAGCGAAGTGGCCAAATAAAAAGCCGACGTTCGTGCAATCTATACACGCGTCGGCTTGCCGTATTTCGTGATTTTTACATCGCCGCGGGCTGAAGCTCCACTTCCCGCTTCTTGACTTCCATATCGTCGGGAGAACCCACCAGAATCCAGTTCAGCGGGCTGTCCAGGAGTCTGGCAACCATCTGGGCATTAAGGCCATGGCCGGACTTGTGCGCCACGATATGGCCGATGATCGGCATGCCCGCAAGCGACAGATCGCCGATGAGGTCGAGTATCTTATGGCGCACAAACTCGTCCTGGTACCGCAGGCCGTCTTTGTTCAGCACCGAATCCTCGCCGAGCGCGACGGCATTGTCCAGGGAAGCGCCTTTTGCAAGCCCGCTGGCCTGAAGGGCCTTGACGTCGCTCAAAAAGCCGAAGGTGCGCGCGCCGGACACCTCGCGCAGGAACGCCTCTTCCGACGGCTGATACTGCAGGCTCTGCTCTTTGAGCAGGGGATGATTGAAATCGATGAAGTATGAGATGCCGGACGTTTCGGACGGCCAGATGGCGAGCTGCTTGTTGCCCTCGCGAGCGAAGACGGGTTTTATGACCTTGAGCACGGGCTGGATCGCTTCCTGGGTCTGGATGCCGGCGTCGGCAATGAGTTTCACGAAAGGCCGCGCGCTGCCGTCCATGATCGGAACTTCCTCGGCGTCGAGTTCGACGGAAACATTGTCGATATTGAGACCGGCAAAGGCCGCCAGTAGATGCTCGACGGTCTTCACGGACGCATTGCCCCGGCTGAGCGTGGTCGCGTAGTTCGTTGCCGCGGTATTAGCCGCAACGGCGCTGATCTCCGCGTTCCCCAGATCGGTGCGGATGAATACCACGCCTGAGCCGACGGGGGCCGGCTTGAGCGTCATCTTGACCGCCTTGCCGCTATGGAGGCCGATGCCTTCGCATTGAACGCTTTTTTTCAGTGTCCGTTGAAGTCTGATCATTGTTTTTCTCTTTTTACGAATTATATGAATAGCAATAAGCATGCCATGAAGTGCTATATAAAAAACTACAATTAATCAACAGCTTGGCAATAAGGGCACAATCGTTTGTGGTAAAAATGACTCTCTTGTAGTCCATCTGTAGCTGAGGAGACACAGGATTCATAAGGTTAAATCCACCTGGCGCCGGATCACAGGGATTGCAGAACTCAAAAAACGCAGACCCTCCACAAAACAAATTCCATCAAGAAACTGTTGCAATGGTTCGCCCGTCTTATTCGTGTCTTTCCTGCTGCGGGCTGTTTTCGCAATAACGGTTCCAGCCCCTTTCTTGGTTTTTCATTGACACATCGGGGTGAGGTATGATAGATTTTTTTAACCCGCAGTTCGGCAGTAACAATCGGATGAATGACGGGGTGGACATGCAGACAAAGTTCGATGAGCTGTACCGGCAGGGGATAGAGGCAT
>DASWAB010000351.1:0-1753 GCA_036391375.1 Nitrospirota bacterium | reverse complement strand
CGCTGACGGTTTTATAGCGCGCATCGTAGCGGTAGGAGTCCCGATAATCGATTTCGCTCACAATATCGACGCCCAGCGGGTTGTACTCTCCCACAAGATCGACATGGCCCAGCCATTCCGCGCCGAGGTTCTTCTTTTCATGAAAGGCGCTGTCCCGCTTAGTCTCGCCGGGCTGATCGCTTTCTGCGAAGGCCCCTTCTCCGTGGAAAAGCATAAGGAGCATGCAGCTCAAGACTGCCCGGCTGATGATGGGGAAACCCTTCCGGAGGAGCTGGTTGCGCAAGGCGAGGACCCCTGTCCCTACCGGCATTTTTTTGATGATCCTGCCCATAAGAATTTCAGCAAAAGCGCGCAATGCCGTCGCCTCATTCGGCAAGGGCGCGGCTACGCGGGTTTTTCCCCGTCCGCATCATCCATCATCCCGTACAGCTCGTTGTCCGAAAAACCGAAATAATGCCCGATCTCGTGCATCACCGTTTCCCTGACGATTTTTTCTATTTCAGACGGCGAAGCGGCCGCCTCTTCGATCGGCCGCTGATAGATGACAATGCGGTCGGGGAGCATATTGCCGTAGTTCCATCCCCTTTCCGTGAGCGGCACGCCCTGATACAGGCCGAAGAGCGTGCCGGATGTTATTCCCATATCCCTGAGGAGGGCAGCGGCGGGGCGCTCTTCGACCTCGATGGAGATATTTTCGAGTTTTCGTTTGAACCTGCGCGGAAGACGGCGAAGGGAATGCTGCACGATCTTTTCAAAGGAAGCGCGGTCCATGGTGCTATTATAAACATTTGACAGAAATCTTCAAGCGGACGCGGGAAATTTTACGAACAGCGGCCAAAGCGTAAGGACACGCGGTCCAGGCCGGGGGCCTTTCTTAATACTCCTTCCACATCTCGAGCATGTTCCGCGCGGACTTGAACCCGAACCGCTTCAATGCCCCGGCATAAGGGCTCTTCGCGACCGGTTCGCCGTTGACCGTCTCCACCGTGACCTTTTGGAGGGGGTTGAACTCGCGGCTGAGCAGGTCCTTGAACAGGGTGAAATACCCCTGCAGATGCTGGTCCTCCGGGCTGACGAGGATATCCAGGCTTTTTCCCTGCCGCTTCGCGATCACCACAAGCTTCGTCCCGTGATAAACGAGATACGTGGAAGGAACGCGGGACGGAAGACCGAGCGGTTCGAGGCCTGATCCACAGAGCGATGCAGGGTCAGCCGCATTGATCCAGAACACGGCGTCCCGGGGCAAGGGCCCCTGGAGCATCCTGAAGGCTTCGTGCGAAATGAACTGCGGGCCCGGTATCCCCCCGAAGAAGTATCCGGACAGGACCTCTCCCGAGAGTTCCATGAGCCGCAGAGACCGGAAGAGAGCGCGCCATTGAAGGGACGGAAGCTCGTTTACGAGAAGCTCGCGGAAGAGGATGCCGCAGCGCTTCAAGAGCTGCCGGATCCGGTCTTTCACCAGATCCCCTTCTTCAAGGACGTCCCGCTCCCGCGGCGCCGCGTCGATCCTCTGCCAGTGGCCTTCGAGCGGCCGGGAGACTTTCCACCTGTTGAATCCGGACCTGCGCGACGGGAGCCGGGCCTCGCCGGAAAAGGCCTCCGCCGTGAATCCGGTCATGGCGCCCTTTCTCACCGTCCGGAACGTATCGCTCGTCACGTGTCCTTTCCATGCCTCCTTCCAGAGCAGTTCGGCCGCGTGGACGCTGTCCAGACGGGAAAAATCCGTGATCTCGAAAAAACTGTACCTGCCCCT
>DASWAB010000350.1:0-11411 GCA_036391375.1 Nitrospirota bacterium | reverse complement strand
AAGGAGCCGCTCGCGTTCGAGTACGCGCATCTGGCGATACGAAGTTATAAATGAAATTTTGACGCTGAAAGCGCATGACTGAACCTAATGATTCATACTGAGAAAATCACAATTTTCAGTATAAAAAAGTGCCGGGGTTTTTTGAGGGTTTATGAAGCTGACCTTATTCATCTGGCGGCAGAAAAGCCCGAATGACAAGGGCCGTCTCGTGAAGTATGAAGTCACGGACATCACGAGCGACACGTCTTTTCTCGAAATGCTCGACGTGGTGAACGAGGGGCTTGTCAAAAAGGGCGAGGAGCCCATCGCCTTCGACAGCGACTGCCGCGAGGGAATCTGCGGCTCGTGCGGCCAGGTCGTGAACGGCGCGCCCCACGGTCCGCGAAAAAAAACCACGCTCTGTCAGCTCCACCTGCGCCACTTCAAGGACGGCGATACGATCTACATCGAGCCCTTCCGCGCGAAGGCCTTCCCGGTAATCAAGGACCTCGTCGTCGACCGGGGCGCCTTCGATAAAATCATCCAGTCCGGCGGCTACATCTCCGTCCACACGGGCGGCGTGCCGGACGGCAATACCATCCTTATTCCAAAACATGACGCCGACACCGCCATGGACGCGGCAGAATGCATCGGCTGCGGGGCCTGCGTCGCGGCCTGCCCCAACGGCTCGGCCATGCTGTTTACGGCGGCGAAGGTATCACATCTTGCCGCGCTCCCCCAGGGAAAGATCGAGGCGGCGCGGCGCGTCTGCGTCATGACCGAGGAGATGCTCCATCAAGGGTTCGGCAATTGCAGCAACCACTACGAATGCGAGTCCGTCTGCCCCAAAGGCATCAAGGTCAAGTTCATCGCGAAGCTCAACCGGGAGTTTGTCAAGGCAAAGCTCAGTTGATCAACCACAGCGGGAGGCTATCGCTATGTCCCGGATTTTTCGCATCTTCGGTTTTGCCGGCAGTCTGAGAAAAGGCTCCTACAGATACAATATATTAGGGCAAAACAATATACTGCTACCGGTATCTTAAAAGGAGGTAACGAAGATGAAACGTTTGATTGCAGTGATTCTGGCCATGGCATTTCTTATGCCCGCAGTCGTGTTTGCGGGGACCGTGAAACTCGGCTTCATCAATGCGATTACCGGGCCCGAGGCGCCCATCGGAGAGAACCTGACGAACGGCGTGGCACTCGCAATCGAAGACCTCAAGAAAATGGGCATCGACGTGGATTTGGTCAAGGAGGACGACACCGGAAAGCCCGATAAGTCGCTTGCCGCCTTTGAGAAACTTGCCACGCGGGACAAAGTCGTCGGCATCGTCGGCCCCTACACGTCGGCCACGGCCAACGCCGACGCCAAGCTTGCCGAACGCTATAAGGTCCCGCTTATCGTTCCGGCGGCTTCGAAGGAGGAAATCACTCGTCAGGGCTATAAGTGGACTTACCGGGTATCGGGCACGACGAGCGACTATGCAGGCGTTCTGTTCGATCTCGCCATCACGCTCGGCAAGCCCAAGACTATCGCCATCCTGAACGAGAACACCGACTTCGGCGTTTCCGGGGCAAAGAGCGCGAAGGAGATCGCAGAGAAGAAGGGCATCAAAGTGGTCTTCGAAGAGGCCTACTCCAAGGGCTCTCCTGACTACCGCTCCACGCTCGCCAAGGTGAAGGCCGCGAACCCCGACCTCGTGTTCATGGTGTCATACGTGGCCGACGCCATCCTCCTCATGCGCCAGTCGCGCGAGCTTGGGCTTTCGCCCATGGCGTTCCTCGGCGCGGGCGCGGGGTTCTCGGTCGCCCAATTCGCGCAGGAGAAGGACATCAGCAACGGTGTCTTTTCCTCGACCCAGTGGACCGAAGACGCGCCCTGGCGCGGTTCCAAGGCCTGGTATGAGCGCTATCGGAAGCAGTTCGGCAAGCCGCCCACGTACCACGCGGCCTGCGCGTATGAGTCCCTGATGATCCTGGGACAGGCGGCTGCGAAAGCGGGCGGCGACCGGGAAAAGACGCGCGAGACGCTCAGCGCCGGAAAGTGGAACGGCATCCTGGGCGAGGTGCGCTTCCAGGACTACGAAGGCTACCAGAACCAGCGCAAGGCCGTGATGCTCGTCGAGCAGGTCCAGAATGGGAAGCACGAGACCGTCTGGCCGCTTCGGGAAGCAGGCAAGAAACCCATCTGGCCGTTCCCGGGATGGAAGAAATAACCTTTAGGGAGCAGGGGCCTGTCGCCAGGGCCGGAAAAATCATAGATGTCTCCGGCCCCTGGCCCCCGGGCCCTCATTCTTACATGATCGTATTTTTTCAATCTCTCATCAGCGGAATCCTGATCGGCGGCGTGTACGCGCTGATCGGCATCGGGCTGACCATCATCTTCGGCGTCATGCGGATCATCAATTTCGCTCACGGCGATCTTCTGATGCTCGGCATGTACGGGACGTATTTTCTGTTCACGCTGTTCCACATTGACCCCTTCGTTTCGATCGTTGTCATCATCCCCCTGATGTTTTTGTATGGCGCGTTTCTCCAAAAAGTATTCATCAACCGGGCCCTCAATGCCCTTCCCCAGAATCAAATCCTGCTCACCATCGGCATGGGGCTGGTCATGAGCAACACCATCATGCTCGCTTTTACGTCGGACTACCGAATCCTGTCGACGACGTATTCGTCGAGCAGCGTCACGCTGTTGGGAGTTTCCATCTCCGAGCCGCTCGTCTTTTCCTTCATCATCACCACTGCAGTCACCGCGGTCCTGTACTGGTTCTTGTACCGCACCGACACGGGCCAGGCGGTGCGCGCAACGGCCCAGGACCGCGAGGCCGCCCGCCTCATGGGCATCAACGTCTCGCGCATGTCGAGCATCGCCTTCGGGATCGGGACGGCCCTGGCAGGCGCCGCAGGGTCGCTCATCGCCCCGACCTATTACATCTTCCCGCAGGTCGGGAGCGTCTTCACGCTCAAGGCCTTCGTGATCACGGTGCTGGGCGGCATGGGCAGCGTCGTGGGGGCGACGCTCGGCGGCGTGCTGATCGGGGTGACCGAGTCCGTGGGCGCGGTATACCTCGGTTCTGGTTGGAAGGATGTCATCGTGTTCGTGCTGTTTCTGCTGGTGCTGTTATTCAAGCCTTCGGGGCTTTTGGGCACAACCAAAGATTAAAAAGCAGGAACCCTCTTTGACGGGATAACAGAATGACAGGATCAATGGAATTTAAACATGCGGCAGCGGATGTAATCCTGTAATCCTGTCAAAATCCTTTGCTTTTAAGGAGCCCATGAAACGATCTATAGGCAATTTACGCGGCATTGCCGCTCTTCCCGTTCTTTTGCGCATCGTCGCGGCCGTTCTGCTCTTCCTGCTCCCCCTTATCGTGACAAGCACCTACGCCCTCCACATCATGATCCTCATCTTCATCAGCATAATCATGGGCTCGGGCTGGAACATCCTCGGGGGCTACGCCGGCCAGTACTCGGTGGGCCACGCCGCGTATTTCGGCATGGGCGCTTACACCACCTTGGCCCTTTTACAGTATCGGCATATCGCGCCCTGGTACGGCGCCTGGGCCGGCGTCATTGTCGCCGTCCTGGTCGGTCTCGTCATCGGCTCGATCTGTTTTCGTCTGCGCGGCCCTTACTTCGTGCTCGCGTCAATCGCCGTAGCCGAGATAGTCCGCGTCTCGGCCCTGAACCTGAAAGACCTTACGAACGGGGCCGAAGGGATCCTGATCACCGAAGTCCCTCCGCTCGCAATCGGCGGGACCGTGATTACCGACTTCACGTCCAAGGTCCCTTTCTACTACGCGGGGCTCGCGATCGTCCTTGCCATCATCCTCTCGACCCGTCTCGTGCAGCACTCGAAGCTCGGGTATTACTTTCAGGCCATCCGTGAAGACCAGGACGCCGCGCACTCGCTCGGCATCAACCTCTCTCTGTACAAGAATGTCGCGCTCGCCATCTCGGCCGCGTTCACGTCCCTGGCCGGCAGCCTGTACGGCGTGTACGTCGGCTTCATCGAGCCCGGCACGGTCCTCGCACTCGACCTCTCGGTCCAGATCGTCATGCTCGCGATCATCGGCGGCATCGGCACCGTCTGGGGGCCGGTGATCGGCGCGGCGCTGCTGGTCCCGTTTTCCGAGGCCCTCCGGAGCAACGCCATCGCCCAGGCGCTGATCGACTCGGGACTTGTCGGCGAAACTTCACGCGTCGGATCTTTTCTGAAGGAACAGCTCTCGCACGCCCACGTGCTGATCTACGGCCTTCTGCTCGTCGTCGTCATCCTCTTCCTGCCCGACGGCGTGCTGGGCTTCGTCAGGAAGCTTGCCGCGAAAAGAACGAAGGGGGCGGCCTGATGGCGATCCTGGAGATCAATAAGGTGAGTAAGTTTTTCGGCGGACTTGCGGCAAATCTGGACGTGTCCTTCTCGGTGGACAGCAGCGACATCCTCGGCCTGATCGGTCCGAACGGGGCCGGCAAGACGACCCTGTTCAATTGCATGACGGGATATTACCCTCCCTCCCGCGGCGAGGTCGTCTTCGACGGCCGGCGCATAAACGGTCTGCGTCCGGACGCCGTGTGCAGGCTCGGCATGGCCCGCACCTGGCAGAAGGTGCGGCCGCTCGCCAAGATGAGCGTGCTGGACAATGTGATGGTCGGCGCCCTCTGCCGCACGAACTCGCTCGCCCGGGCGCGCGAAACCGCGCTGGAGCAGATCAAGGTCGTCCGCCTGGACCATCGGCTCGGCGCTAAGGCCGGAAGCCTGCCCATCGGCGAACGGAAGAAGCTCGAAGTGGCGCGCGTGCTCGCAACGAGGCCGAAGATGCTTCTCCTGGACGAGGTGATGGGCGGGCTCAATCCCGCGGAGAGCGAGGAAATCATCGGCCTCATTCTCGATATCAAGAAGCTCGGTGTCACGCAGATGGTCATCGAGCACAATATGAAGGCAATTATGCGGATCTCGGACCGGATCGTCGTCCTGAACTCCGGCGAGAAACTCGCGGAGGGCGCTCCCGAGGAGATCGTCGCCGATCCCGCAGTGGTCCAGGCGTATCTCGGAGAGAGCAATGCTTAAGATTGTCGGACTGAATTTCAGCTACGGCGACCTCGCGGTGCTCTGGGACGTGAGCCTCGACGTGAAGGACGGCGAAATCGTGACGGTCGTAGGCGCGAACGGGGCGGGCAAGTCCACCCTCCTCAAGAACATCTCTCGGCTCGTGGCCCCCGGCTCGGGCGGCATCACCTTCGACGGCGTGGACCTCGGGAGACAAGAGGCGCACGAAGTGGTCGATCTCGGCATCGTCCAGGTCCCTGAGGGAAGGAGGATTTTTCCGCAGATGACGGTCACCGAAAACCTGCGGATGGGTTCATTCACCCCGCATGCGCGCAAAAAGCGCGCTTACAACATGGACCGGGTGTTCGCCCTGTTCCCGCGCCTCAGGGAACGGGAGAAGCAGCTCGGCGGAACGCTCTCCGGCGGAGAGCAGCAGATGCTGGCCATCGCCCGGGGGCTCATGGCGGACCCGAAGTTGTTGTTGCTCGACGAGCCGTCGCTCGGGCTCTCGCCGCTCCTGGTCAGGGCCATTTTCGAAATTATCGCGGAGATCAGGAAGCAGGGGGTGACGGTCCTCCTCGTGGAACAGAACGTGTTCCAGTCGCTCAAGATCGCGGACCGGGGATACGTGCTCGAGACCGGCAGGGTCGTTCTGAAGGACAAGGGCGGGGCGCTCTTGAACAACGAGCATGTGAAGAAGGCTTACCTTGGGATGTGAAGAGAAGTTCAAACCAGAGATCACTGAAGAAATTTTCCCTACTCATTTTTCTCTGTGTCCTCTGTGGTAATAAGCTATTTTATTTATGGAGGTTGTCATGTTCGTTTCAGACTGGATGACGAAGAAGGTTTACACGGCCGGCCCCGACGATTATCTATCCGACGCGATCGCGCTCATGAAAGAGCGGCGCATCAAGCACGTTCCCGTGGTCAAGGCCGGAAAGCTCAAAGGCATCATCTCCGACCGGGACATCAAGGAGTACAGCCCCTCCAAGGCCACATCGCTCGATATCTACGAGCTGCATTATATCCTTGCGAAGACGAAGGTCAGGGACATCATGAAAACCAGCGTCGTTACGACCTCGCCAAACACGCCGGTCGAAGAGGCCGCCATGATAATGCTCGATAATGATATCGGCTGCCTTCCGGTCGCGGACGGCGGGGAACTCGCGGGCATCATTTCGGACCGCGACATCTACCACGCCCTGGTGGACATCACCGGCGTCAGGCACGGCGGCCATCGTATCTGCGTGACCATCGAGGACAGGCCCGGCTCGATCCGTGAAGTGGCGGACATCATCAGGAAAAACGGCTTTCACCTCCGGAGCATCCTCACCTCCTATGAGGGCGCCAAAGCGGGATATCGCGTCGTGGTGATCCGGACGGCGGGAGCAGGTAGTTTCCGGGGGCTGAAGGAAGAACTGGAAGATGTTTACAAAGGCGTTCAGGTGCGTAAGGGATAAAAGACCGGAATGGTTTTCTATAGTTTCAGCACCAGCTTGAAGAACCTGTTCATGATCGCGCCGGCAGCAGCGCCGAGGATGGCGCCGAAGCCTGCCAGAAATCCCATCACCGCGCCGAGGACGAGGACAATTGCAACAGTGTTGTGACCGCATGACGGTCCGAACAGCCTGTTGACGTCTTTGGCCGCCGCGTCCCACCAGGTCCCCTCAAGGGCGTCCGACAGGAAAAAATCCATGGACAGGGCGGTGCCCAGGCTGACCAGCGCGCCGAGGATCGCGCCGAGGATGACGGCCTTCTTGAGTCCCTTGTCGCTCATGGTTATATCCCGCCTTTCTCTAACAGCGCAGAGATCGCGGAAAATAAGCGCCAGTACCCCAAAACATACCGTTTAAACCAGTCCGTGACCGAAGCTTCTGCGGGCTCGCCATGCATGAATTGCGGCAGGAGCGCAAGATGCACACGACGGGGGCCCACCGCCTCGGCAAGCCTCAGGCTCTCCGTATAAGGGACGGCATAGTCGTCGGTCCCGTGAACGATGACAAAAGAGGCTGTGATAGAGGGTATCGCCCGCGACGGAGAAAGCTGGTACGCGTATTCCCGGACAGGCAGCGAAAGATTTTCGTAGAGCGGCCCGAAACGGTCCCGATCGGTATTGATCAGAAAATGATAGAGGGCCCTGCCTTCCGGACCGAGGGTCCGTGCGAGCGCGTCCGCCGCCGCGATTTCGTATCGGTTCCGGTGTTCGATGACCTTCCTGAGCTTCTCGCGATCTGCAATCGATCGCAGGAGGTCCAGGTTCCGATATGCGAACAGCCACCGGAGCGACGTGTCCGGCCTCTCGCGCCCCCGCTGGCCGCCGTACTCGAACGAACCGGTCATCTCATAGAGGAGAACCGAGCGGAACTCGTAATACCCGTCGATTGTCGCGACAACGCCGACCTTGTCCCGTATCCGGGAATCCGCCGCGGCAAGAAGCATGGGCCCTGCGCCGCAGCCGATGCCGATCATGCCCCCGCGGGGACCGGCATGCTCAATTTTGCCCAGGTACCGGAAGCTCCGGAGGACGTCCTCCGCATCCGAAATCCTCATGCGAAGGGACCTCATCCCCTCAAGGTCGGGGACCAGGACGAGGAACCCCGCCCGTGCCAGGTCTTCGGCAAGAAGGACAATCCTTTTATCATCCTTGCCCGATGGATTTACGCCGTGCACAAGGAGCAGCGGAAACAGCCTGCCTTCTTTTTTGGGGCGGTAGAGGTCCGCGTGAAGGGGCCGTTCTCCGGGGAGCGTCACCTTCGTCTTCGCGGGGCCGCTGATGAATTCCCCCATCACCGGCTTCTCCGCCGGCCGGACGCTGTCGATGAGGATAAGCATGCTTAGGGCGCCGCGCCTGATCTGAGCCGCGAACAGGACCCCGATGATGACCAGCGCGGAAAGGAAGACGATCTTTTTCATGCGCTGCCGCCGGGAAAGCCCGGCATGCGGCCTGTTTTTTCACTCCGCATTCAGAACTCCGAGTTCCGCACTTATTTCAAGATTTCCCCGGTTTTTCTCGACCACAGGAGCAGGTCCAGGTGGTCCATATCGATGCCGAGTTCTCCGGCGAAGCGTTCCAGCTTTTTTTCGATTGCGAGGTAGCCCCCGCGGGTCGTCGGCCGCATGCGTTTGTCGATGACGCCCATTTCTCCGAGGCTGTTCAGGATATGCTTGTCCAGGATGGCATAGCCGGAAAACCCGATGTTCCGGAGAAAGTGGCTTGCCTCTTTATAGCCCAGGCCCTTGATTTCCCTGTTCTGCGCGAAAAAATCGCGCCGCGCGTCGCGTGAGTCGAAGGACGCGACCAGTTTTTTCAGCTTGAGCCCGCAGGCGCCCCTGAGATAGTCCCGCGTGTGGACGATATAGGAGGGCCGCACCCGCCAGAACCGCACGCGATGCTCCCGGGCCCGCTGCCGGAGTTCCTTCTCGGTGCCGCCCCGCAGAATATCGCGAAGCGCCTCCACCGTGCGCATACCCATTTTCGCGCTGCTGCCCGCGGTCAGGATGCAGTAGCACAGCTCCTCGAAGATCGCCCCATCGCCCTTCTCGAACACTGTTCGGAACTCGGCCAGCCGCCTGACGATCTGCGGCCTCTTCGCGCGGTAATCTCTCTTCAGATCAGCGATGAGTTCTCTGCCAGGCATGGTAGCCGCCCTTCAGATTCAGGAGATTGGTGTAACCCATGCCCATCAGCCGCTTGATCGCCCATATGCTCCGGCTGCCGCTCTGGCAGTACACCACAAGCTCTTTGTCCTTCTTGAGCTTCCTGACCCTGTCGCCGATGTCCGCAAGCGGCACGTGGACCGCGCCCGGAATGTGCCCCGCCTCGAACTCCTTGTCCGTGCGGACGTCAAGGAGCATGATCCCCTTTTTCTGATCGAGTTCCTTTGCCGAAATCTGTTTGATCCCCAGGCGGCTCAGGATCCCGAACAGCCTGAAGACAAGATAGAGGGCGACGACGCTAATCAGTATTGTCGATGCAGTATCCAAAATAAAAACCTCCTTTAAGATCTCCCGGCTCCGGATTCCGAACTCTGAATTTCTGCATTCTTCACCAGCGCCGGCAGTTCGATAATGAACCGCGCTCCCCGGGGGGCGTTGCGCTCGGCGCGAATCGCGCCGCCATGGTCCTTGATGATCCTGAGGACGATGGCGAGCCCCAGCCCGCTCTTCTTCTTTTTCCGGGAGAAATCCGGTTCAAACAGCTTCGGCACGTCCTCATCCGCGATCCCCGGCCCCTCGTCGGCCACCACGATCTGCGCCATCCCGGACGGCGTCATCTTCGCCGTAACAGCGATATTGCCTTTGCCCCCCATTGCCTCGATCGCATTCTCGAAGAGGTTGATGAATACCCGCTTGATCTGCTCGCCGTCAAGAAGCACGTCAGGCAGCCCCGGCGCAATCGCCTGCGTGAAAGACACGTCCTTATGCGCGCCATCGTAAAGCTGAACCACGCTCTCCAGGAGCGGCGCGAGCGGCTGGAAGACGGGGTTGGAGCTCGGCATGCGCGCAAAATTCGCAAATTCATCGACGAGTTTCCGCAGCCCGTCGGCCTCCTGCACGATCGTCCGGCTGCACTCATCAAAAACAGTATTGAAGTCGGGCGAAGCCTCGGCGTGCTTCTTGCGCAGCCGTTCGGCGGAGAGCTTGATGGGAGTGAGCGGGTTCTTGAACTCATGGGCGATCCGCCGCGCGACATCCTGCCAGGTTTCCGCCTTCTTGGCGCGAAGCAGCTCCGTCAGGTCGTCGAAGGTGATGACCGACCCGATGGGCGCTCCCCCGCCGTCCCGAAGCGTCGAGACGCGCATCCGGAGCGTCAGCATCCTTCCGCGCACGTTGAACGACAGCTCCTCCTCGGCGCGCCCCTGCCCCTGCTCAAGCTTGCGGAACAGATTGCGAATCGGGCCCAGCTCAAGAAAGCCGAAGGCCTCGTCATACCGCTTGTGGAGCGCGTCCTGTCCTTTCACGCCGAGGATTTCCTCGGCCGCATAGTTGAGGGTCGTGATCTTGCCGGCGCGGTCGATGGACACGACGCCGGTGTCGATGTTCGAGAGGATCGTCTCCTTGTGGTTGATTTCCTGTTCGAGCCGCGTCCGCGAGTTCTGAAGGTCGCGGGTCATCTTGTTGAACGAATCGATGAGCAGGCCCACTTCGTCGCCGGGCTTTTCATCGATCCGGTAGTCGAACCTGCCGGACGCCACCGCCGCCGTCCCCTCGGCAAGCCGGCGGATCGGGACCGTGATGCCTGCGGCCACGCGGAGCGCCACCCAGATCGCCGCAAGAAGAAGCGCCAGCGTCACGGAAACAAAGCTGAGCCGGTACGACAGCTTGATCGGCTCCTTGCCCCGGAACGCCGAGCGGTACTGGGTGTATCCTTCGCGGATACTGCGTCCCTTCTCGGCAAGGCTCTGAGGGACATAATAACTCACGGAAATCGCCGCCGCAACCGTCCGGTCCTCGGATGACACGTACAACGGCACCACCGCGCGCAGGATATCGCTTTTCTTTGCCGAGGCCGTCACATCGGTCACTTCCTGCCCGGAGAACGCAGGGGCAACCAAATCGGGGGAGGTCTTGGAAAACGTCTTTGCGGGATATCGCGCGGTGATGACTGCCGCAGCGCGCTCACGCGGGGAAGTAAAGAGCTCCACGGAATCGAGGCCGTACTCTTCGGCCTTTTTGGACAGATAGTCCTTGAGCTCCTGTTTTTTGAACCGGGACAGAAGCTGCTCCTGCGTCATCTCGCCGCTGATTTGCCTGCCGAAGGTAAGGGCCTCTTTCTGAAGCCGGTCGTAATATTCCTGGCCGAGCGAGATGGCGTCGTTGAGCGAATTCTCGACCTTGAGATAGAACAACCGCTCGATGCTCCGGGTGAACATCCCGCTTCCGATCAGGAAAAGAAGAATGGTCGGGATGAACGAAAGGCTGACAAAGGCAACGACGAGTTTGGTCCTGAATTTTGCGCCCAATACCCCGCGTTTTCTCTCTATGTAGAGCTTCCAGAGGCTTTTGGCCACCATGAAAATGACCGCGGCCATGAGCAGAAAGTTCGCGAGGACCAGGATGATGATGAGGATATTGTCGGACAGCGGCCCCTGAAACCCCCGGTATTGAAGCTGGAGAATGACGGCGAGCGCCGTCAGGAGGAGCAAGGCTACAAGATAGAGAAGGCCCCTCCACCCCGACTTGCCTTCTTGTTTGTCCGTCGTCATGATAAAGGCAGAATACCAAAAACATCCGGTAAAAGCAAGGTTTGGTTAGGCCGGGAGGTTGGGCAGGATCGGGCAAAGGCCTTAAAAAACCGAAGCGTGGCTTCTGTCTTCGCGTTTTTCTACCTTGGCCCCTTGCCTCTGCCTGGTGACTTGCCGCTAGTTAAATCAGTGCC
>DASWAB010000349.1:0-3980 GCA_036391375.1 Nitrospirota bacterium | reverse complement strand
CGAGGTAAATTTGCGATAATCAGCCGTAGCTCGCACTATCTGATTGATCTACGGTTAAAGATGCACGGATATTCGTGGAGGTAAGGACGTGTTCCTTTCACCTGTCGATATTATATCCTCATCTTTTGCGGCGTTGCTGCTTCTGCTGGCGCTGACGCCGCTCCTGCGCCGTAACCAGCGTCTCTTCATCACCACGGGTTTTTCCCTCACCGCCGTCGCTTCTTTTCTTGCCGTGGTCGCCGGCGTCTGGACGGTCGCGGACGGCGCCATCCATCAAATGATCCTGCCGGTCGGCCTGCCGGACCTCCCATTTCATCTGCGTCTCGACCTCCTTTCCGGATACTTCCTCGTCGTCGTGGGGCTCCTCGCTTTCTTTGTGTCCATTTATTCGGTCGGGTACGTAAAGGGGTTCCTGGGGCACCGGCCGGTAACGAGTCTCATTGTGTTTTACGCGTTTTTTCTCGCGGGAATGTTCATGGTGGTGCTTGCTGATGACGCCTTGTTCTTTCTGATTGCATGGGAGATGATGGCGGCATCATCATACTTTTTGGTTCTCTTTGAAGACGAGCGCATCGAGAACAGGAGGGCCGCCTTCCTCTACCTCGTCGTGGCCCATGTGGGGGCCATCGCAATCCTCCTTTCCTTCGGCGTCCTGGCGGGATTGGCGACCGGCTTTTCCGGCTTCCAGAATTATACCTTTGACGCGATGCGGACTGCCGGGCGTCCTGAAGGGCTCGCGACACTGGCCTTTCTCCTTGCGTTCTTCGGGTTTGCCGCAAAGGCCGGGGTCATTCCGCTCCACGTCTGGCTTCCCGAGGCTCATCCCGTTGCGCCCTCGAATGTTTCAGCGCTCATGAGCGGCGTGATGCTCAAGACCGCCATCTACGGCATCATCAGGGTGGTCTTCGACCTCATCGGTCATTTCCCCTGGTGGTGGGGCGCCCTGGTCCTGGTCTTCGGCCTCGTCTCCGCAGTCATGGGGGTGCTCTATGCGCTGATGCAGCATGATTTGAAGCGGCTCCTTGCCTACCATTCCGTGGAGAACATCGGGATCATCCTGATCGGCATCGGCCTTGCCATGATTTTCGCCTCGTTCAACATGTCGCTCCTCGCCGCTTTGGCGCTTATCGCCGGTCTGTATCACACATTGAACCATGCGATGTTCAAGGGGCTCCTCTTCATGGGCGCCGGCGCCGTGCTTCATGCCACGCGCGAGAGAAACATGGAGGAAATGGGCGGCCTCATCCGGTTCATGCCCTGGACCGCCGTGCTGTTTCTTATCGGCTGCATATCGATTTCGGCGCTGCCGCCCTTTAACGGATTTGTCTCGGAATGGCTCACGTACCAGGCGTTCCTGCTTTCGCCGGCGCTCCCGAGCCCCCTCCTGAATCTTCTCATTCCCCTCGGCGCCGCGCTCCTTGCGCTCACGAGCGCGCTTGCCGCCGCGTGTTTCGTGAAGGCCTTCGGCGTGACGTTTCTGGGCCATCAGCGGGGGCGCCACCACGGCCGCATCCATGAAGCCGACTGGTCCATGCGCACAGGCATGCTCCTGGCGGCGCTCACCTGTCTGGCGCTCGGCGTCCTGCCCACGGTCCTGATCAGGTGGATGGACCCGCTCGCGGGAAAACTGGTAGGAGGCACGATCGCTGCTTCCGCCTCCGGCTTCGGCTGGATGTGGCTTACGCCGATCGCTGCGGAGCGGGCCTCCTATTCTGCGCCGATCGCCTTTGTCGGGATTCTCGCCGTCGTCATCATCACCTATCTGCTGCTCCATTCACGGCCCGGCGCCATTCACCGCGTGCCGCTCTGGGATTGCGGGTTTGAAAAGGTCACCAATCGGATGCAGTACACGGCAACGTCGTTTGCCATGCCGATCCGCAGGATATTCGGCTTTCTATTCAGTATCAAGGAGCATGTCCGCCGGCTTCCCCCGGCCGCGCACCCGGCGTTTCCGGAGCGGCTGCATTACCATCTTCGGGTGCGGGACCGTTTCTGGATGTGGATGTACCAGCCGGTCGTCGATGCAAGCTTCTGGCTTTCCCGCAGGATCGGAAGGATGCAGCACGGCCGCATCCAGATTTACCTTATTTATTCGTTCGTGACGATTTTAGTGCTGTTGATCTTTTCGAGGTGAAGTTTCTTGACGTTGATTTGAACTTTGAGTTTTGTATTTGACATTCGATCGGAGCATTCATTGACGATTCATCCTTTTCTCATAGAGGCCCTCCAGATTGCCGTCCTCCTCTTGCTCGCCCCGCTTTTCGCGGGGTGGATAAAGATGGTGAAGTGCTGGTTTCAGGGCCGGACGTCAGCCGGACTGTTTCAGCCCTACCGGGACATCCTGAAACTCTTCGCCAAGGACGTGGTCATCGCCGAGAATGCATCATGGATATTCCGGTTTACGCCGTACCTCGTCTTCGGCGTATCGGTCATGGCCGGCGGGATCGTCCCCATCCTCTCGACCGAATTGCCGCTGTCCGCCACCGCGGATGTCATTGCCCTGGTGGCGCTCTTTGCGATCGCGCGGTTTTTTACCGCGCTGGCAGGCATGGACATCGGCACCGCCTTCGGCGGAATGGGGTCGAGCAGGGAGATGACCATCGCGTCCCTTGCGGAGCCCGCGATGCTGATGGCCGTTTTTGCCGTTTCCCTGGTGGCCAAGTCCACGTCTTTATCGCAGATGGCCCATGTTATTTCCCAGGGGCACTCCATGCTCCGGCCGTCACTCGTCTTTGCGCTCCTTGCGTTCATTCTTATTGCCATAGCGGAGACGGGGAGGGTGCCGGTCGACAATCCGGCAACGCATCTGGAACTCACGATGATCCACGAGGCCATGATTCTCGAATATTCGGGAAGGCACCTTGCCCTCATTGAATGGGCGAGCATGATGAAACTTTTTCTCTTCACGACGCTGGGGATCGCGTCGTTTTTCCCGCGGGGAATCGCGCCTGACGACGACCTGATCGCCATACTTTTCGCGGTCCTTGTCCTGCTCGTGAAACTCGGGGTCGTGGGAGTGGGCCTGGTTATGATCGAGACCGGCCTCGCGAAGATGCGGATATTTCGCATCACGGAGTTCCTGGGCAGCGCGTTTCTCTTTGCCACCCTCGGGATGCTTTCCTATTTTATGCTGGAATAGGATAAATAAGAATTTTGCCGCGAATTAACGAATTTTCACGAATGGAATTCTGACAGATAAAAGTATCATTTTACCGGTTTTTATTCGTGTCAATTCGCGCCTTTTCGCGTCTGAAGGAATTTTTTGATTGGAGTTTGCCATGAATACCCAGCTTGCCTCACAATTGAATAGTCTTCTTGCCGCGTTGATCCTCCTCACGGCCTTCGCCCTTGTCGTGCAGCGGAGGATGAATGCGCTTCTTCACCTCTTTGCGTGGCAGGGGTTTTTTCTGGCGGTGAGCACCGCTGTCGTGGGGTATATGGGCGGCGCCCATGATCTTTACATCTCATCAATTCTGACGCTGAGCTTAAAAGTTGCGCTCCTCCCGTATATTCTGCATAAACTAATCGTGAAATTGAAAATACATAAGGAAGTGGAGACCGTGGTGAATATCCCGACCACGATGCTGATGGGCATTGTTCTTGTTATTTTCTCCTATCATCTGACGGCGCCCATCAGGGAGCTCTCGACGCTCGTTACCCGTTCAACCCTGGCGGTCGCCCTCGCAACGGTCATGCTCGGCTTCCTGATGATGATCACCCGGAAACACGCGGTCACCCAGATCATCGGGTTCCTCGCCATGGAGAACGGGCTTTTGTTCGCGGCCACGAGCGCGACCTACGGCATGCCGCTCGTGGTCGAACTGGGCGTGGCCCTCGATCTTTTGATCGCGGCGTTTATCTTCGGCATGTTCTTTTTCCATATCAGCACCACCTTCGACAGCCTCGATGTGGATCAGATGGCGAGGCTGAAGGAAGAGGATTGATGATCTGCATATCCCAAATAGAGGTACTTGTTTCAT
>DASWAB010000348.1:0-5036 GCA_036391375.1 Nitrospirota bacterium | reverse complement strand
ATTTCCGCGGCGGCCCTGAAAAGATGCTTCGCCCTCTCGTCCGCGGAAGTTTTTCCCCAGAGCCGCTGCGCCTTCTTCGCCTCCTCAACCGCCTTTTCCGCTTCCTCTTTCGAGGCTGAGGACACCCTGCCGATGACCTCGCCGGGCCGGGCAGGATTTATCGAGAGCGTTTTTTTCTCCGTGAAAACTTCCTGCTCTCCAAGAAAAAGGGGGTATTCCCTGCCAAATTCTTTTTTTATGTCATCCAGCGCCTCTTTGATCTTCCCTCTGTTTTCAGGACGGGAAAAATCGACCACGGCTTCATTACGGAAGTCTTCGCGAAGCGCCTCTTCCTTTTTGCTTGGGGGCTTCGGAGGCCGCATCAGCTCTTCAAAGGGAACCTCCTCCGCGAAGGACTTGCGGAAAAACGACTCGTTGGAAGTGTTCTCAAGGATCCTTCGCACCAGATACGCCATGCCCGGGATCAGTTCGCCGACAGGACAGTAGACCCGTACCGGGTTTTGCACCGACATCTTTTTTAGCGCCCTTCGCACGGGATCGGCCATGCCGTAGAGGGCCTGGAACTCGAAATCATCGGGAGAGAGAGAAAGCTCCCCGGCCACGGCAAGGGCGTTGCTGATGCTCCGTATGTTGTGGGTTGCTATCGCGGGATGGACGAACTCGGCGTTTTTCAGGAGAATCTCCGTGAGAGCTTCGTAGTTGCGATCCGTCTCTTCTTTATTCAGAAAAACCGGAACGGGCCAGCCCTTCTGTCTGTTGACCACCGTTTCATGGTCCCAGTACGCGCCCTTCACGAGCCGTATGGTGATGCGCCGCCCGTTCTCCTTTGCCCAGTCTACCAGCGCCATCACGTCTTCCCTCGTGTCCCTGAGATAGGCTTGAAGCGCGATCCCCGCCAGGGGAAAATTCCTGGTCCCGCTCAGGACATTTTTGAAGATAGCGATGATGAGGTCCTTGAAGTAGTACTGCTCCATGTCGAAGGTAATCGATACCCCGAGCTCCTGCGCTTTTTCCAGGACCGGCAGCAAGGCGCGCGTCGTCTTTTTTATCGAGCCCTCCCGGTTCAGAGGCTCCATTTGCGAATAGAAGGAGGAAACCTTGAGAGAGACATCCAGCCGGCCGCGGTTGGTCCGGGTGTTTTCCAAGGCCGGAAACCGGGGCGCAAGAAAATCGAGAAGCTCCCCGTATCGTTCCGCGTAACGAAGCGCCTCGGCATCGCTCACCACGGCCTCTCCGAGCAAATCCACGCTGAGCGCCGCCCCTTCCTTTCTCAACGCATCGAGCGACGCCCACGCGTCCTTCGGGTCCGCGCCTGCGATGAACTGCCGCGCCAGCGACCGCACCGACGTTCTGATGAGCGGAGCCGCTATCCATGCGGGCATGCGGGCAAAGGCCTCGGCGCCCTGGCCCAAAAAAGACGGCGTGTTCGCCGTCTCATCGAGATATTCCCTGAACACCCGGAGGGCCAGTTCGTCGCGCTTGAGCGCGGGAAGAACATCGATGAACCTCAGAAGCTGGACCTTGAAGGCCTCGTCCCGCAGGGACCATTCGACGACCTTGCCTTTCCATCCGCTTTTGTCGAAGAAAGAGGGCTTCTCTTCCTTGAGTGATGAAAACAGCTCAAAAGCGATTTCGCGGATCCTTTTTTCAATATCCATGTCATGCATTCAGATTTTTTCTATCTGCGCTTGAAAAAAGCCAAACGCTTCTTTATCCATTATGCAGAACTCAACGAGCTTGAGCGGCGTTCCGGGATTCTTTTTCAGGAACGCCGTGGTCTCGCCGACGAGGATCTCCGCGCACCTGTCCTTAGGGAAGCCGAAGATGCCGGCGCTGATCGCCGGCACGGAAATGCTCGTAAGTCCTTTTTCAGTGGCAAGAGAGAGCACGCTCCGGATCGCCTTTTTCAATTTATTGTCCTCATCCCCTTCACCCATCCGCGGTCCGACCGCGTGGATGACATACCCGGCCTTGAGCCTGCCACCCGTGGTGATCGCCGCGCCGCCTACCGGCACGTAGCCGATTCTGTCGCTCTCTTCCTGTATGATCCTGCCGCCCTTCCGGACGATGGCGCCCGCCACGCCGCCTCCGTGCTGAAGACGGGAGTTCGCCGCATTCACGATGGCATCGACCTCCCGCCCGGTAAGATCGGCGGACACGAGCCGCAGCACGGTCTTCCCCACGGTTTTTTCAAGGGCCTGCATTGCGAGCCTCCTGTTTTTCAATATCCACAACAGAGCTCCGGGGATATCTACAAAGGTTACTTCTCTGTGCGCTCTGTGGCTTCAGTTGCATTTTCAGAATACCCAGAGATGCATTATTTTCGCGCAGGAGCTGTCAGACTCACATCCACCAGAAGAAGTTCGGCATCTCCCTTTGCAGCAACGTTTAGCTTCGGCTCATCGACAACCTTGGCCGCGCCCAGCGGGGGTATCGGCCGGCAGTTCACCCAGACCGGCCCGCCTTCGACCACGTAAAGATACACGCCGCGGCCCTGCCCGACGGAATAGTCCACTGCCTTGCCTGCGTGAAGAAAAGAGGAAAAGACCCGTGCGTCCGCGAGAATGGGAAGCGCGCCCGGATCTGCGTTGGAGACGAGAGGGAGGAACCGGTCAAGCCGCTCCTCTTGTTCAACCGCCCGCTGTTCCACCGACGGCTCATGGCCGCGCTCCGCGGGATGAAACCACATCTGGATGAACCGCATGGGCCGGTCCGGCAGGTTGTTGATTTCCGAGTGCCACATGCCCCTGCCGATGGTTGTGTGCTGGACCCAGCCCTTTTTGAGGACGCCGCCTGCGCCTTGGTCGTCGGCGTGCCGGAACTCTCCTTCAGCGCAGTAGGTCACGACTTCATTGTCCCGGTGGGGGTGGAGCGGCCAGACCGCTCCGGGGGAGAGCGTGTCGTCGTTGAATACGCGAAGCGCCCCGAAGTCCGTATAATCGGGATCGTAGTGGTCGCCGAACGAAAAATGCCACCGCCCGTGGAATGTTCCGTTTCCGATCCTGCCGTCGATTTGATAGATGCTGTCTGGATTGCGGACGATGATCACGGCTGTCCCCTCATGCTGATTCAAGGATAACACAATTTTTCAGGCCATGGCTGTTGAAAAATCTTTTCCATCCTCAAAGCATTGTGCTATAATCCTGGCATGAAAGCACCGGACTTCGATGGCCTCGTGCCGTCGGTGGCGGCGAAAATGGCCCCATTCATCGAGGAAATGCTCGCGGGCCACGCCAAAAACATCCATTCCATCCATATCGTGGGGAGCGCTGTTATCCCCGATTACAACGAGAATCTTTCGGACATCAACTCCGTCGTGGTCCTCCACGATATGGACCTTCGGTTCATCACGTTTCTCGCGCCGCTCGGGAAGAAATACGGCAAAAAAAGGATCGCCGCGCCCCTCGTGATGACGCCGGAGTACCTCCGGACCTCGCTCGACGCCTTCCCGGTCGAATTTCTCGATTTCAAGCTCATCCACAAGACCGTGTACGGCGACGACGTGCTCGGGAGCATCGAGGTTTCCCGCCAGCACCTGCGTTTGCAGTGCGAACGGGAGATCAAGGTAAAGCTCATCGGACTGCGGCAGGGCTACCTCTCTTCCCTGGGGCGGAGAGAGCATTACGAAGCCGTGCTGGTGAAATCCTTCACCGGTTCCATGGCGCTGCTGCGGGCGATCATAACGCTCATGGGCAAGGAGCCGCCGGTCATGCGGGCGGACGTCGTAAAGGCGTTCGGCGCCTCCACGGGAATCGGCACCGATGCTTTTGAAACCCTCCTCCGCATCAAGGCAGGGGCCGCAAAACTTCCGGAACATGATCTGCGCGCTCTCTTCGAGCGCTACTACGCGACCCTCGAAGCCATGGAAAAGACCGTCGATGGACTCCCTGTTTAAAAAACTTGTCATTATTACAATAATCGTTCTCGGCGTCTTCGCTCTGTCCGCCTCAGCCTCCACACCCGAACCGCCGGCGATGCCGCGCGATTACGTGGTGGACCTTGCAGGCGTAATCAGCCCGGGCGTCAGTGCGCGGCTGAACGCGCTTCTCCTTGAACTTGAACAAAAGACCACGGCCCAGGTGGTGGTGCTCACCGTACAAAGTCTGGACAACGAGGACATCGAGTCTTTCTCGATTGATTTGGCCCATAAAAAATGGAAGCTCGGCCAGAAGGGCAAGGACAACGGCGTCCTGGTTGTCGTTGCCGTGAAGGACCGGAAATACCGCTTAGAGGTCGGCTACGGCCTTGAGAGCGTCCTGCCTGACAGCCTCGTGGGAACAATAGGAAGAGAATACTTCGTCCCCTATTTCAGACAGGGTGACTACGGCAGAGGAATTTATGCGGGCACGGCCGCAGTGTCCAGAATAATCGCGGAACATGAGGGCGTTTCCATCACCGGGCTCACAGGCGAAGAAACAGCCCGGCCCCGCGTAACCATAGTCGGCAGACCGCTCAGTATGTTTCATATGGTCGTGTTCGGGATTTTCGCACTGATTGCACTCGTACTATTCATAACTCATCCGCGCCAGTGCTTCCTTATCCTGTTGTTCTCGCAGATGGGAGGAGGCAGGGGCGGCTGGTCCGGAGGAGGTGGCGGCGGTTTCAGCGGCGGAAGCTTCGGCGGAGGAGGCGGAGGAGGGTTCGGAGGAGGAGGAGCGTCGGGAGGGTGGTGAAAAATCTCTCCAACATGGCCATCGAAGCGGCTACGGAGCTGGAAATGGCATGATTTGAAACAACTTTTGAAGCCAGGGACGTGTATGATGATAAATAAATCCCCTAATAAGTCTGCCGAACCAGACTACTCAAGCAATAATGCAACAAGCTCTGACAGCAGGACTAAGAAAATATCCAGGATCATTACGGGCATCATTCTCATCTCATTTGGCTTCTATCATGTTGTATCCCAATATTATTCCAGACTGGATTCTCATCTTCTGATTCCAACACGATTTGGTATCACGGCACTAATCCACTACGAGCTGGGACATTATAAGGATGCCTCCCACTATTGGCGGCTCCACTACGATTTGTCGTAT
>DASWAB010000347.1:0-5777 GCA_036391375.1 Nitrospirota bacterium | reverse complement strand
GGCCAGCGCATCCGGCTGGCGACCCAGATCGGCTCGTCGCTCGTGGGCGTGCTCTACATCCTCGACGAGCCCTCCATCGGCCTGCACCAGCGCGACAACCGCAGGCTCCTCGATACGCTCTTCCGGCTCCGCGATCTCGGCAACACGGTGCTCGTCGTCGAGCATGATGAGGAGACGATCCGCTCCGCCGACCACGTGATCGACATGGGGCCCGGAGCGGGCGTGCACGGCGGCGAGATCGTGGCGCAAGGAACGCCGGCAGAGATACAGAAAATTCAGCAATCGCTCACGGGCAGGTACCTCTCCGGCCAGGACTTCATCAAAGTCCCGGCCGCGCGCAGGAAATTCGAAAAGTCCATGAGCATCATCGGCGCCGCAGAAAACAACCTTTCGGACATTACCGTCCGGTTCCCGCTGGGAGTGCTTACCTGCGTGACGGGGGTGTCCGGTTCGGGGAAAAGCACGCTCGTGGTGGACATCCTCTACCGGGCGCTCGCCCAGCGCCTCTACCGGTCTACGGAGCGGGCGGGCAGGCACAAGGACATTCAGGGGCTGGAGCACATCGACAAGGTGATCGACATCGACCAGTCGCCCATCGGCAGGACGCCCCGGTCGAACCCCGCTACCTATACCGGCGTCTTCAGCCCGGTCCGCGACCTCTTTGCCCAGCTCCCCGAGTCCCGCATGCGCGGATACAAGCCCGGACGGTACAGCTTCAACGTCAAGGGCGGCCGCTGTGAGGCCTGCGAGGGGGACGGCCTGATTAAGATCGAGATGCACTTTCTTCCCGACGTATATGTGACCTGCGATGTGTGCCACGGCAGCCGGTACAACCGCGAGACGCTCGATATCCGGTACAAGGGCAAGAACATCGCCGAGGTCCTGGCCATGACCGTGGAGCAGTCTTATGAATTCTTCCAGAACGTGCCGCCGGTAAGAACGAAGCTCCAGACGCTCATGGATGTGGGCCTGGGCTACATAACACTCGGCCAGTCGGCAACCACGCTCTCGGGCGGCGAGTCCCAGCGAGTAAAACTTTCGAAGGAACTGTCGCGGCGGGCGACCGGCAGAACGCTCTACATCCTCGACGAGCCCACGACCGGCCTCCACTTCGCGGACACCCAGAAACTTTTGGATATGCTGAACCAGCTCGTGGACTCGGGCAACTCCGTGGTCGTGATCGAGCACAACCTCGACGTGATCAAGACCGCGGACTGGATTATCGACCTCGGTCCCGAGGGCGGCGACCGGGGAGGCCGGATCGTGGCCCAGGGGACGCCCGAGGATGTAGCTCGGGTCAAAGAATCGTACACCGGCCGGTTCCTGAATAAAATTCTGTAGCCGGATACAAGATACATGATGCAGGGTTGAAAATTTTACTCAGTTTTTTCTTGCATCATGCATCCTACATCCTGTATCCTGAATCCCATATCCAGCAGATTTTAATGTGATGGAGGGCTCATGAACCGGATAGCACCGCTGCTTGCCTTGACCGCGCTTCTTTTCACCTTCACCGCCTGCGGCGGCAAGAAACCGCCTGAGCAGACCGCGGTCATGAGCAAAAACGTCCTCTCCGCGGTCCGGGACCTGGGCAAATCCTACGAGAAGAAAGACCTCTCGTCTTTCATGGCCGGGGTGTCTTCCGGGTATCAAGACCGGGATGGCTTTTCCAAATCCGTGGCAGCGGTCTTTTCGAAATACGAGACCATCCATTTCAACATCCAATATACCAAGATGCTCATTATGGCGGAGGAACAAGGCCAGGTCAGGGCGTCGTTTAACTGGGACGCGGACTGGCTTACTGCGGGCGGGACCACGCAAAAGGACGGCGGCAGAGTCACGCTGGTGTTCGAGCGCGGAACCTTCAAGCTCGTCTCTATCAATGGAAAGAACCCGTTCCTCGCGCAGCCGGGGGAAACGCCGGGAAGCAAATAATGTTCAGGGTTCGGAGTGAGCTTTCTTCGTTTTTTATTCCACACTCCGCATTTCGCATTCCGCACTTGGCATGGATTACACCGAAGAACGCATAAAAACCGATTTCCTCGTCATCGGGGGCGGCGTGGCGGGCCTCCGCGCGGCGGTAGAGCTTGCGCGAAGCGGCGAGGTCCTCGTTGTGACCAAGGACGCCCCGTCGGAGAGCAGCAGTGAATACGCCCAGGGCGGCGTGGCCGTGGCTCTCTCGGACGAGGATGAAATCTCGATCCATTTCGAGGACACCATCCGCGCCGGCGACGGTCTCTGCCTCCGGAAGGCCGTGAGCACGCTCGTCGAGGAAGGGCCCACGCGCATCCGGGAGCTCATTCTCTGGGGGGCCGAGTTCGACAAGGAGGGCGCCCGCCTCGCGTTCACCCAGGAGGCCGCGCACTCGAAGCGCAGGATCCTCCACGCGCACGGCGACTCCACGGGGCACGAAATCATGCGCGTCCTCATCGACAAGGTGCGCTCCACCGGCGTCGTGTCCAAGATCGATTTTGCGTTTACCCGGGACCTTATTGTGCGGGACGGCGGGTGCGTGGGCGCCGTGGTGTGCCAGCAGCGGCTGAAAAAAGCGCTCCTCATCTCAGCGCGCGCGGTGATCCTCGCCACGGGCGGCGCCGGCCAGCTCTTCGAGCGCACCACCAATCCGCCCGTCGCGACCGGAGACGGCATGGCCATGGCGTATCGCGCGGGCGCCGCGCTCATGGACATGGAGTTCGTCCAGTTCCATCCGACGGCGCTCTACCGCAAAAACGCCCCGCAATTCCTGCTCTCCGAGGCCATGCGGGGCGAAGGCGGCATGCTAAAAAACATCCACGGCCTTCGCTTCATGGACTCCTACCATCCCGCGCGCGAGCTTGCGCCGCGCGACGTGGTAACCCGCGCTATCCACGCGGAGATGGCCGCGACGAAATCGACCCACGTGTATCTGGACATGACGCACCTGAACGGCGACTACCTGATCAAAAGATTTCCCCGCATCTACGCGACGTGCAGGGACCTCGGCATCGACATCACAAAAGAACCGATCCCGGTCTCCCCGGCGGCCCACTACATCATGGGCGGGGTCAGGACCGACCTGTGGGGCGCCACCTCGATCTCCGGCCTCTTCGCCGCGGGAGAGACGGCCTGCACCGGAGTGCACGGCGCGAACCGTTTGGCGAGCAATTCATTGCTGGAAGGGCTGGTATTCGGCGAGCGCGCAGGGCTGGCGGCAGCGCGGTACGCGAGGAGGCGGACCGCAGGCAACGGCCGTGCATTCGATAGCTCGTCTCTTTATAAGAGGAAGGGGAAATCTACTTCCGGTTCATCGGCCGATATCGTGAGCATTCGCTCGTCACTGAGGAAACTGCTGTGGGAGAACGTCGGCATCGTCCGGAACAAGAGAAACCTGACTGCCGCGCTCAAACAGCTGAAGGCATGGGACCGGATGATGACAGGCCTCGGCCCGGAGCGAAGCGTCTTCGAGCTCAAGAACATGCTCACCACGGCCATGCTCATCACCCGCTCCGCGCTCTCCCGCGAGGGCAGCGTGGGCGCGCACTTCCGAAGCGATTTTCCGGGGAAAGGGAAAAATTGGAGGAAAAGAACCGTGATCGGGAAGTAATGAAAACATCACGCCCGGTTGCAGGGTCGGCGGGCGATCTTCTCCCAAGTATCTTCATCCAACTCATTCAGGTAATCCCTGATAAGGAAGTCCTTGCCGCACGCCGTGCAGCGAAACGTCACCGCGCGTCAACCGATGCGGAGTTCGACTCCCTTGCCGCAGACTTTGCACTTCATAAAAACCTCGATAAACCACGCAGACACGAAGGCACGGAGAAAAGCGTTAAAGGCGGCACCAAGCGGGCTCCATCGCTGGTTGAGACCCTAAAAACCTTCATTCTTCTCTGTGTCTCCGTGCCTCTGTGGTGAAAATCAAAGCATCTACTCCACAACATCCAGCTTGATCGACAGCTCCCGGAGCTGGGCCGGGGAGACGCGTGACGGCGCCTCGGTCATGAGGCAGATCGCCTTCTGCGTCTTCGGGAAGGCGATCACATCGCGGATGGACGCCGCCCCCGTGAGGATGGCCGTGAGCCGGTCGAGGCCGAAGGCGAGCCCTCCGTGCGGCGGCGCCCCGTACTCAAGCGCTTCGAGCAGGAACCCGAATTTTTTCCGCGCGTCCTCTTCGGTAATATTCAAGAGGCCGAACATTTGTGACTGGATTTCGGACCGATGAATGCGGATGCTCCCGCCTCCGATCTCCGAGCCGTTCAGGACGATGTCATACGCCTTGGCCCTGACCTTGGGCGGATCCGCCTTCATGAACTCAAGGTCCTCGTCCTTCGGCGCGGTGAAGGGATGGTGCATAGCGTCGTACCGCTTCTCGTCCGCGTTCCATTCCACGAGCGGAAAATCCGTGACCCAGAGGAAATTGAATTTGTTCTCGTCGATCAGGTTCAGGCGTTTGCCCATGAGAAGCCGCAGGTAGCCGAGGGTTTCCGCAACGACCTTGGGGCTGTCGGCAATGAACATCATGAGATCGCCGGGCTTTGCCGCGAGCCGTTCTGCAATGGACTTGACCTGTCCTTCCTTAAAGAACTTTGCAATCGGCGATTCGAAGCCCGCGTCGGTCACCTTTATCCAGGCCAGGCCCTTTGCGCCGAAGACCTTTGCCTCACTCGTAAGATCGTCCACTTCTTTGCGCGAAAGGCCTGCCATGCCCGGCGCGGCGAATCCCTTTACCTGGCCGCCGAGTTCCACCGCCTGGAGGAACACCTTGAAGGCGGACGCCTTTGCGATGTCCGAGATGTCCTTGAGATCGAGCCCGAAGCGGGTGTCCGGCTTGTCAGAGCCGTAGCGGTCCATGGCCTCCCGGTAGGAGAGTCGCGGAAAAGGATGCTTGAGCTCGACGCCTTTTACCGCTTTGAAGATATCGGCCAGGAGTTCTTCCATGAGCGACATTACATCGTTTTCCTCCACAAAGGACATCTCGAGGTCGATCTGTGTGAACTCGGGCTGACGGTCCGCCCTGAGGTCCTCGTCGCGGAAGCACTTCACGATCTGGTAGTAACGCTCGAAGCCCGCGACCATGAGGATCTGTTTGAAGAGCTGGGGCGACTGCGGGAGCGCGAAGAACATGCCGGGATTCACGCGGCTCGGAACGAGATAATCGCGAGCGCCCTCGGGCGTGCTCTTGGTCAGAAACGGCGTCTCGATGTCAACGAAGCCGTGGCCGTCGAGGAAGCGACGCACGGCCTGGGTTATTTTATGACGGGTGATCAGGACCTTCTGCAGGCTTGGGCGGCGAAGGTCGAGGTAGCGGTACTTGAGCCGCACGGTCTCGGCCACGTCGGTGTCGTCCTCGATCATGAACGGCGGGGTCTTGGCCTGGTTCAGGATCGCGAGGTCGTTCACAAGCACTTCGATCTCACCGGTCGGGAGCTTAGGGTTCACCGTGTTGCCGGGCCGCGGTGCGACCTTGCCCGTGACGCTCAGCACATATTCGCTCCGGATGTCGTGCGCCTGCGCGTGCGCATCGGCGGACGTCTCGGGATTGAAAACCACCTGGGTGATGCCGCCGCGGTCGCGGAGATCGACGAAGATGAGCCCGCCGTGGTCCCTCCTCGTGTGCACCCATCCCATGAGCGTCACGTTCATGCCCACGTCCTTTTTCTTCAAGTCACCGCAGGTGTGCGTCTTTTTTTGTGCTTTCACCGGCCCTACCCCTTTAAAACTTTTTTGCCACAGAGTTCACCGAGTACGCAGAGGAAAGCTTAAAAACAAGCGTTACTATCGCCTTGCCTCTGTGACCTCTG
>DASWAB010000346.1:0-5225 GCA_036391375.1 Nitrospirota bacterium | reverse complement strand
CGCTCACCGTGGCAGTGATGGGCTGCGTGGTGAACGGCCCCGGAGAGGCGCGGGAGGCGGACGTAGGCATTGCCGGAGGCAAAGGAGTGGGGGTGTTGTTCAGGCACGGAGAGATCATCAGAAAATTCGATGAGAAGGAACTGGCTGATGTGCTCGTCGCTGAAGTGCAAGCGATGGTAAAGGAAAGGAGCAAGTGCTGAGAGAAATGATGCAAGCGCGAATGCCGCAAATTGACGAAGTCACGAATAAAGACTAAGGGTTTTATTCGGACTCTTTGTATTATTCATGGAAATTCGTGATCCTATTTTGCTCCTGACTCTTGCTCCTGAACTCTGGAGGAATAATGCGTTACAGCAGAATGTTCATCCCGACGTTAAAAGAGGCTCCGGCCGAAGCCGAGGCAATCTCGCACAAGCTCATGGTGCGCGCGGGCTTCGTGCGCCAGCTCGCGGCGGGGCTCTACATCTATCTCCCGCTGGGCATCCGGGTGATGGAAAAGATCAGCCGGATCATCCGGGAGGAGATGAACGCCATCGGAGGACAGGAAGTGACCATGCCGGTCCTGAACCCGGCCGAGGTCTGGCAGCAGACGGGGAGATGGGACTCCATCGGCGACGAGATGTTCCGCTTGAAGGACCGGAGCGGCCGCGACATGTGCCTTGCCATGACGCACGAGGAGACGATGACCTGGCTCGCGGCGCACGACATCCGCTCCTACCGCGAGCTGCCGCAGATCTGGTACCAGGTGCAGACGAAACTTCGCGACGAGGCGCGGCCCAAGAGCGGCGTGCTTCGGACGCGTGAGTTTACGATGAAGGACTCCTACAGCTTCGACCGCGACGAGGCTGGCCTCGACAAGTCCTACCAGCTCCACCTTGAGGCGTACCAAAAGATTTACTCCCGCTGCGGCATCAAATTCTACGTTGTGCAGAGCGACACCGGCATGATGGGCGGTTCCATGGCGCATGAATACATGGCTCCGTCCGCTGCGGGAGAGGATGAGGTCGCCTTGTGCGGCGGGTGCGGCTATGCTGCGAACACAGAGCTGGCGCTGTCTGATCCAAAATCGTTTACGCCGACGAATGACGCTTTCGAGGAAATCGCGACGCCTGAGCGGAGGACCATCGAGGAGGTGACAAGGTTCCTCAAGGTCACGCCGGACCATCTGCTCAAATCGATCCTGGTTATGACCGATCAGGGCCCGGTGCTCGCCCTGGTGCGGGGGGACCAGACCCTGCATGAGAAGAAACTGGCGAAGATCATCGGCGCGCACCGGCCGGCGCAGAAGGACGAGGTGAAGTCCATCCTCGGAGCGCCCGCGGGGTTCATCGGCCCCATGGCCCATAAGGTCAGAAAGATCGCCGACCCTGTGCTCAGGGAGGGAAGCTACATCGCGGGCGCGAACAAGGAGGGGTTCCATGTGAGGGGCGTGAATGCCGCAACTCAGTTCAGCGACGCTGAATTCGTTGACATCCACGTTGCCGCGGCAGGTGACTCCTGCGTGCAGTGCGGCAGGCCGCTCAGGATCGAAAAGGTCATCGAAATTGGGAACATCTTCAAGCTCGGAACCAAGTACTCTGTCCCGCTCAAGGCGAATTATCTCGACGAGAGCGGCGCCGAAAAACCCATCATCATGGGCAGCTACGGCATCGGGCCCGCGCGCATCGCGGCGGCGGCCATCGAACAGGGGAACGACGAGAACGGCATCATCTGGCCGCTCGCCATAGCGCCCTTCCAGCTTTTGATAATCCCTGTGAACGTGAAAGATGTGAAGTCCATGGATGTCGCCGAGGAAATGTACACGGCGCTTGAGGAAAAAGGGTTCGAGGTCCTCCTTGACGACCGCGATGAGCGCGCGGGCATCAAGTTCAAGGACGCGGACCTTATCGGCATCCCCTGGCGTGTTATTCTCGGCGAGAAGAACCTCAGGGAGGGAATGGTCGAGTTCAAGGAACGGAAAACAGGCGCGGTGGAAAAGGTAAGAGTCGAGGATGCAGTCGGGAAAATGACAAAGAAACTGATGATGGAAGAGTGAGAAGCTTGCGGACTCCGGATTGCAGGCGCTCCGGTTGCTGCTAAAACGCAGGGGCGGACGGAATGCAAAGAGGCCGTGGAGGATGATGTGGAGCAGGACGTAGAAAAAATCAAAGCGATTATCGAAGAGAAGAGCCGGCGATATCGAAACGCGGGCGGCGATGTCCAATTTGCGGGCATCGAGGGGGGCACGGTCAGGATCACGCCAGCCGGGTTCTGCTGGCGCTGACACATCACCCGCGTGGCCCTGGTCGAGTGCCTGCAGGAGAAGCTCAAATCCGAATTTTCCTGGGTGGAACGGGTCATCGTGGCCGCCCCGAAAGCATAAGAAATCGCGTAAAAAATACTTGTAATTCCTCTGTGAAACGCCTATAATCGCGTTTTAGGAGGAACAGAATGGAAGAAGACGTAAAGCTTGAACTGACCGAACAACAGATGGCGGAAATAAAGAAGCAAATCGGTTTTGAGCTTCGCGAGATACATCTTACCAAGCGGTCATTGAATAAATTGCGGGTCTTTCGCCTTCGCCTCAACGAAGACCAGCAGCAGATTTTGGAGGAAAAACTCGGCCAGAAAGTAAGAGAGCTTACCGTTACCCGCTCGATCGCCACGAGGATACTCTGATCAATACTACTCGCGCCTTTGCTCCGTCCGGGGAATTGCCCGAAGGCGCGGTTTCGTTTTTTTCGTATGACGAACACAAGATGGCTTCACGGGGTATTGAAAGGAGGTGAAAGCTTGTGAAAAAATATTTTGCAATCATAGTGGCGCTGGCGGTTGTCGTTTCCCTCTGTCTTATGGGATGTGAAAAGAAGCAGGAGGCCCCACAGCCTGCTGCACAGCCAGCGGTAACACCGCCTCCGGCGCCTGCTCCGATGGCCCCGGCCCCCGCTCCAGCTCCGGTGCCGGAGCCTGAAAAACCGGCGAAGAAGTAGTCGCACAGTCATTCAATTCAGGCATTGTAAAGACGGCCCTCCTTTACGCGGGGGCCTTTTATATTTATCCGCTCAGCAGCATTTCGCGGCAAGTGAGACGCCCCGTATGTTGTTCAGTGTATAATAAAAATGCAGTCAACGCCGATCTTCCTGCCGCTGCGCAGAAGGCGTCTGATCTCCCCCCATGAGTGAATGGCGCCAGCCGGCCGGTAATGTGACGGGATTCATATTTTAAGATCGCGCATGCAAATGAGAACTCTATGAAGAAACTGACGACCGATCTTCTCTCCGAGATACTGATGAAAGCGGGAACGTTGTCAGCGGAGCAGGCCCGGGAGATCAGGGTAAAACAGGACGTCCAGCGCATGAAGCTGCTCAAGGCCAGGGGCGAGACCCTGCACCGCGGCAGAATGCATATCGAGGATGAAGTGTCGGCGATAGAAGTGGCCGCCTCGCTGAACCTGGAAGCCCCTGGCGCGCCGGGAAAGGTCCTGACCGAGGACGCCATCACCGAAATCGTCGCTAGGCACGCCTGCCTTCCGTTCAAGAAGATCGACCCTCTTAAACTGAATCCCGAGATCGTGACGCAGATTGTGTCGCGGGCCTTCGCGCGCAGGAGCGTTTCCGTCCCGATCGAGCGGGAGAATGACAGCCTCACCCTCGCCGTGGACGATCCGTTCAACATCGAAGTGATTGAAAACATCGAGCGCATGGGCTACAAGATCAATCGCGTCGTCTCTCCCAAGACGGACATTCTCAAGATCATCACCGAGTTCTACGGGTTCCGGTCCTCCGTGAGCGCGGCTGCGAAGGAAATATCCTCAGAAGTCGATTTCGGAAACCTTGAACAATTCGTCAAGATGAAGTCCGTGTCCGAGATCGAGGCCACAGACAAGCACATCGTGAACGCCGTGGAATTCCTGTTCCGCTACGCCTTCGACCAGCGGGCAAGCGACATTCATATCGAGCCCAAGCGCGACATGAGCGAGGTGCGGCTCAGAATCGACGGCATGCTCAACACCATCCACAGGATTCCCAAGGCAGTGCATCCCGCCATGATCTCCCGGGTCAAGATGCTCTCCCGCATGGACATCGCCGAAAAACGGCGTCCCCAGGACGGAAGGATCAAGACCGACTACAAGGGACGGGAGGTGGAACTCCGCGTCTCGACCATGCCCGTGGCCTTTGGAGAGAAGGTCGTGATCAGGATCTTCGACCCCGACATCCTGCTCCAGGATCTGGAAGAGCTGGGGTTCGCGCCCCGTGAGTACGAGTTGTTTCGCTCCTTTATTACGCGTCCCCACGGCATCATCCTGGTGACGGGACCCACCGGGAGCGGCAAGACCACGACGCTTTATTCGGCGCTCAAGACCGTTTCCACGTCCGAGGTGAACGTGGTCACCATCGAAGACCCCATCGAAATGATCCACGACCGCTTCAACCAGGTGGGCGTTCAGCCGCAGATCGGCGTCACCTTCGGGAGCACGCTTCGCACCATCCTGCGCCAGGACCCCGACATCATCATGGTCGGCGAGGTCCGCGACCTCGAAACCGCCGAGAACGCTGTCCAGGCCGCTCTCACGGGCCATCTGGTGTTCTCCACCCTGCATACGAACGACGCACCAAGCACGATCACCCGGCTCCTCGATCTCGGGGTCCCGCCGTACCTTATTTCCTCGACGATCGTCGGCGTGATGGCCCAGCGCCTGGTGAGAAAAATCTGCAAGCATTGCGAAAAAAGTTATGAACTGCTCCCCGAAGAGGCGGAGGCCGTGGGGCTTGCAACGGACAAGCGCAGGAGGCTCGTTGTGAAATACGGCGAGGGCTGTCCCCAGTGCAGGGGCACCGGATACTCGGGCCGCAGCGGTATTTTCGAAGTCATGGAGATAAACGAGAATATCCGCGCCGTTGTCCGCGACAAGGCGGACGCTGAGTCCCTTCGGAGGGCGGCGATTGCGGATGGGATGGTGGCCCTGCGCCAGGCCGCGGTCCGGAAGATGCTCAGCGGTGAAACCACATTCGATGAAGTTATCAGGGTAACCGGTGAAAAGATGTAAAGTTGCGGTATATCTTCGGCCATTATAAATAAGCGCTGCACAATTTTACGATTTGTCTTTTGATTTTCAATTTACTCATGGACTCACTCGTCGTCTTCATTTCGGACAGTTGGCCGCTCATCATCACGGTCTTCGCGGCTGTTTTTCTTGCGGCCTTTTTTTCCGCCTCGGAGACCTCCGTCGTGTTTTCGAATAAAAC
>DASWAB010000345.1:0-15909 GCA_036391375.1 Nitrospirota bacterium | reverse complement strand
CCGCAAACCGGCAGCCTGCCGGCCATTAAACGCCTCATGAGCCGCCTTCGTAGCCGATGCCGACCTTTTCATTCTCGACAATAACGGGCACTTTCCGCACGCCCTTTGAGTACTTCAGCATCTCTTCAAGCCTTGCGCTGTCCGCCTTGACGTCATAGTACGTGGCCTTGCCGCCGAAGACCGACCTGGCCTTCTCCGTGTGCGGGCAGCCCGCCTTCCCGAAGATCACGACCTTTTCGCCCATTGCGCCCTCCTGCTTTGCGATTAATATATTATACCACCTGGGTCAATGATAGCATTTTACGGGCCCAAAAGTGAATGGTTGACGATACAATCAACCCATGAGCGCCCGGGCGGCGCCGTGTTTGTCCGTAGGGGCTGAAACCTTTGGAGTAAGCACGCTTCGGGTCGTCAAGGAGGGGTTTGACCGCGCTTGGCGGCGTCTGGATTATCGGGAGGATTCAACGCCTGCGCTGCGGCAGGCCCGGAAACGGAAAACGCCAGGGATATGCAGAATACCAGCGCAGAACTGATTCCGCGGCAGGGACATTTTCCTTCCCAGGTAGAGCTCGCCTATTCTTATTTATAATATTCCGGCGATGGAGGCGCGCGCGTAGTTCAACAGGTCCGTAGGATAGACGCCGATTACGATCACGGCCGTGACCGAGAACGCAAGCGCGAGCGCAAGAGAGGGGGACACTGACAGCTCGATGCCGTCCGCAGGCTCCTTCATGTACATGACCATGATGACGCGGAGGTAAAAATAGGCGCTGATGGCCGAAAACAGTACGCCGACGATAGCAAGCCAGACAAGGCCCGCCTGGATCGCGGATTTAAAGATGTAGAATTTACCCACGAAGCCCGCCAGGGGGGGAATGCCGGTGAGCGAAAACATGAAGATGAGCATAAGGAACGCCGCCGTCCGGTTGGTTTTGCCGAGCCCGGCGTAATCCGCAATCTCCTCGCCCCGTTCCCCCGCCTTCCGCAGCATGATCACCACGCCGAAGGCGCCCATGTTCATGAGCGCGTAAATGCAGACATAGAGCATGACCGAAGCGGCCCCGTCGGGCCCGCCCGCCGCGAGGCCGACCAGCGCGTAGCCCGCATGGGCGATGGACGAATAGGCCAGCATGCGCTTGATGTTCGTCTGGGAAAGCGCCATGATGTTCCCCACGGCCATGGTGAGCACGGCGAGCCCGGCGATGATCACCGTGGAATGCGCGCGCAGGGGTTCAAGGGCGTACAAAAAAACGCGAAGGAACACCGCAAAGCCCGCGACCTTCGGACCCGCGGACATGAAGGCGGTGACCGACGTCGGCGCCCCCTCGTAAACGTCGGGCACCCACATGTGGAACGGGGCCGCCGCCACTTTGAACCCGAAGCTCACGACGAGCATCGTCATTGCCAGGAACACGACCGGGTTCGTGAGGTCCGCGGCGCGCAGGAACGCAAGGATCAGAGAGAGGTTCGTGGTCCCGGTGATGCCGTACAGCAGCGACATGCCGTAGAGCATGATCCCCGACGAAAATGCACCCAGGACCAGGTACTTGATGGCGGCCTCGTTCGACCGGTTGTCCCGGCGCATGATGCCGGCAAGGATGTAGATCGAAAGGGCCATGAGCTCAAGCCCGAGGTACAGGACGATGAGGTCGGCGGCCGAGGCCATGAGCATCATGCCGCTCGTGGCGAGGAGCATCAGGGCGTAATATTCGCCGCGGTTGATGTCCTCGACCTTCAGGTAGTTGATGGATAAAAGGATGCCGAGTCCGCAGGCAATATAAAAAACGAACTTGAAAAAGGTCGAAAACGGATCGAGCTGAAGCGTTTCCCCGAAGAACTGGCCATTTAGCCCCATCAGATGATAGCTCGCGTATGCCGCGGCAAGGACCCCGGCAAAACCAAACCAGCCGAGAATGTTCTTCCGCTTTTTTTCGACGAAGAAATCAAAGATGAGCACCAGGAGCGCAAAAGCGACGATGATCGCCTCCGGCAGGACCGGCTTTATGGATTGTAAAAATTGCTGATACAGGCTTGGCATCGTGTTCTCCTTACGTACGTCCTTACTTTCCTATGATTGTGCCGAGCGCCTGCGCGACAGCCGGCGCGGACTGCATCTTGGCGTTCACCTGCTGGATCAGGTTCGATACCGAGGTGTGCATGACGCCGAACGCCGCGTTCGGGTACAGGCCGACGATGAACACCAGCGCCACGAGCGGCAGGGCCGCCGCCACTTCGCGCAGGTTCATGTCCGCAAGATGTTCGTTGTGCGGGTTGGTTATCTTTCCAAAAGCCACCCGCTGGTAGAGCCAGAGCATGTATCCCGCCCCGAGGATGATGCCCAGCGAGGCGATCACCGCATAGACCTTCTTGTGCAGGAACGCGCCCAGGAGAATCGTGAACTCGCCGATAAACCCGTTCGTGCTCGGAAGGCCGATGGAGGAAAAGGTAATGATGAGAAGGAACGTAGCATAGACCGGCACTCGCGCCGCGATCCCGCCGTAATCCGCGATCAATCTCGTGTGGGTCCGCTCGTAGATCACGCCCACGGCAAGGAACAGGGCGCCGGTGGATACGCCGTGGTTCAGCATCTGGAGAATGCCGCCCTCAAGGCCCTGAAGGTTCAAGGCAAAAATGCCGAGGGTGACGAAGCCCATGTGGCTTACGCTCGAATAGGCGATCAGTTTCTTGAAGTCTGTCTGGGCGAATGCCATGTAGGCGCCGTAGAGGATGGCGACCACGGACAGGACCATGATCGCGGGCGTCCAGGCGACTGCCGCGTCCGGGAAAAAGGGCAGCGAGAACCGCAGAAACCCGTAGGCGCCCATCTTGATGAGGATGCCGGCCAGGATGATGCTGCCCGCGGTCGGCGCCTCCACGTGCGCGTCGGGGAGCCACGTATGGAACGGGAACATCGGCACTTTGACCGCGAAGGCGGCGAAGAAGGCCGCAAAGGCAACCATCTGGAACGCGCGGTCGAATTTATAGTTCATGATCGCGAGCACGTCGAAGGTATGGCCGGCCGCGAAGTATACCGCGATGATCGCGATGAGCATGAGCACGCTCCCGACCAGGGTGTACAGGAAGAACTTGACCGCCGCGTAGAGGCGGTTCGGACCGCCCCACACACCGATCAAAAGATACATGGGGATCAGCATGGCTTCCCAGAAGATATAGAAGAGAAAGAGATCGAGGGACACGAACACGCCGACAATCGCCGCTTCGAGGAACAGCAGGGCGACCATGAACTCGCGCACCCTGTCCTGGATGGCCGTCCAGGAAACCATGATGGAGATGACGGTGAGGAGCGTGGTCAGCGCCACAAAGAGAATGCTGATCCCGTCCACTCCGATCCGGTAGTTGATGTTCCACGCAGCGATCCAGGAAAAACTCTCGCCGAACTGCATGTGCGGAATGGAGCTGTCGAAATTGAGGAGCAGGGGCAGACAAAGGCCGAGCTCGGCGATCGAGAAGGCGAGCGCAGTCCAGCGCGCCGCGGCCCCGTTCCGTATGAACAGGAGCAGGAACGCCCCGGCGACCGGGAGAAAGATCATAAGGCTCAGCAGCGGAAAACCGAGCACATTCATTTTCAGTTCAAGCATGGGAACTCCTTGGTAGTTCAGAGTGCAAAAGTTAACACCATTTACTCTGAACTATGAACGGTGAACTTTGAACTTTCTTATTTCAATACGTAATATAGCCCCACCAGCACCACAAGCCCGAGCCCCATCGTGAAGGCATACTGCTGGAGGTAGCCGGTCTGGAGCTTCCTGCCGCGCTCGCTCGTCCTGCCGATGGCGGCGGCCAGCCCGTTGATAAACCCGTCGATGATTTTGACGTCGCCCACGCTGTGGAGCACCTTCGCGAGCTTGTGCACCAGGCCGTCGACGAAAATGTAATTGTAGAGTTCGTCGACCCGGTATTTATTCAGGAGCAGGGTGTAAATGCCGTGGAACTTGTCTGCGATGCGGGCGGGCCAGACGGGAACCTGCTTATTGTAGAAACCGCTCGCCAGCCGCCAGCCGCCAAGAGCGATAGCCACCGAAACAATCATTGCCCATATCTCCGCGGCGGCATTTTCATGCGAAGCCGCATGCTCCGCGTGCGGGAAAAGCGGCGCTAAAAATTCTCCGAAAAGATTGCCGTGCTCAATGACAGGCATGCCGAGGAAGCCGATAGTGGCAGCGAAAAACGCCAGGACCATCAGGGGAATGGTCATCACCTTCGGCGATTCGTGCACATGGTGGGCGACCTCGTGGTCAACGCGGGAAGCCCCGTAGAATGTCAGATAAATCAGGCGGAACGAATAAAATGCCGTCATAAAAGCGCCAATCGCGCCGAGAGACCAGAGGAGCGGACCGATTGTTGGAGCATTAAAGGCGCTCCAGAGAATCTCATCCTTGCTGAAGAAGCCCGCGAATGGCGGTATGCCGGACAGCGCCAGCGTCCCGATCATGAACACCGCCCAGGTTATCTTGATCTTCGACTTGAGGGCGCCCATCTTGCGCATGTCCTGCTCGCCGGAAAGCGCGTGGATCACGCTGCCCGATGCCAGGAAGAGGAGCCCCTTGAAAAACGCGTGGGTCGTGAGATGGAAGATGCCCGCGGAGAACGCCCCCACGCCCAGGCCCAGGAACATGTAGCCGAGCTGGCTGATCGTGGAATAGGCGATCACGCGCTTGATGTCGTTTTGCACCAGGCCGATGGTCGCGGCAAAGACCGCGGTGAGCCCGCCCACAATGGCGACCGTGTTCATCGCCGTCTCCGACATCGAGAAGATCGGCGCGCAGCGGGCCACCATGAACACGCCCGCGGTGACCATGGTCGCGGCATGGATCAGGGCGCTGACCGGCGTCGGGCCTTCCATGGCGTCCGGCAGCCAGACATACAGGGGGAGTTGCGCGGACTTGCCGGTCGCCCCCAGGAAAAGAAGCAGTGCGATAAGGGTGACGACGCTGATCTCGCCGCCGAACAGATGATAGGTCTGATTCGTGAGGGAGGTACCGACCGAGGCAAAGACCGCGGAGAAATCGAGCGTGCCGAAGGTCAGGAAAATGAGCAGCACCGCGAGCACGAACCCGAAGTCGCCCACGCGGTTCACGACAAAGGCCTTGACGCCGGCGTCCGACGCCGACTTTTTCTCATACCAGAACCCGATCAGAAGATACGAACAGAGGCCCACCCCCTCCCATCCCACGAACATGACGAGAAAGTTGTTCGCCATCACGAGGACCAGCATGAAAAACGTAAAGAGCGAAAGATACGCAAAGAACCGCGGATACCCCTTGTCGCCGTGCATGTAGCCTACGGAGTAGATATGGATGAGGGAGCTGAGCGTGGTCACGACGAGGAGCATCACCGACGTGAGCTGGTCGATCTGGAACCCCATGTTCACCGAAAAGGCACCGATGGATATCCAGGAATAAAAATTCTCGTAGAGCTTCGCGCCGCCCAGCACGTCGAAAAACGCGTTCACGGCCAGAATGAACGCGCCGATGACGCCGGCAATGGAAAAGTACGCAGCCTTTTCCTTCAGATATTTCCCGAACAACCCGGCGATCAAAAAACCGGTGAACGGCAGGAGCGGTATGAATGCGTATTTAATCATTTATGCACCCCGGGTTAATAAATCCGTCTATCGAGACCCTGACCGTTTGCGGAAAGACTCCCGACATGTTACCCCTTCATAATATTGAACTCATCTACGTACACGCTCCCGCGGTTGCGCGAAAGGAGGATGATGATCGCCAGGGCCACCGCCGCCTCGGCCGCGGCCACGGTGATGACAAAAATGACGAATATCTGTCCCGTCAGCGACTGCAGGTAGTGGGAGAACGCGACAAGATTGATGTTCGCCGCGTTCAGCATGAGTTCGATGGACATCAGGATGATGAAAATATTTCGCCGCGACAACACGCCGACCACGCCGATGGTGAACAGCGTCGCGCTGAGCATGATATACCAGGACAGGGGAATCATGGAAACCTCCGGAGATTCAGGAGTCAGAATACAGAAGTCAGAAATCAGAACAGGGTGCTCTGCGCTTTTTTCCTGGCTTCAGGCTCCCGTCTACTCTTCTTTCACTTTTTTCTTCGCCAGCATGACCGCCCCCACCAGCCCCACGAGGAGGATGAGGGACGCGATCTCGAACGGGACCAGATACCGCTGATACAGCGTCTCGCCAAGTTCCCGGACGCCGCCCGCAAGCCGCATGGACTGGCCGTCCTCCACCGGGAACGCCCCGCGTGAAATCAGGAGGAGCGCCTCGCCGGCGATCAGCACGCCGAAACCCGCCATCCAGGGCCAGAACCGGTTCGCCCGGGGGGCGGCGCTTTCCCGGTCGACGTTCAGGAGCATAACGACAAAGAGGTAGAGAATCAGGATGGCCCCCGCGTACACGATGAGCTGCACCGCGGCAAGGAACTCGGCGTTCAGGAGCACGAAAAGCCCCGCAATGTGAAAGAACAGGAGCAGCATAAACATCACGCTGTGCACGGGGTTCCTGCGGGTTATCATGAGGACCGCCGACGCAAGAATGACCGAGGCGAAATAAAGAAAGAGAAGTTTATTCACCATCACTTGGCTACCGCCTTCCCGCCCAGGTGCTTGTCCCCCACCTCGACCAGCCGGTCCTTGGTGTAGAACGCGTCTTTCCGGGAATAACACGCGAGCTCGAATTCGGGCGACATCTGGATCGCGGAGACGGGACACGCGTCGATGCAGAACCCGCAGAAGACGCACCGCAGCAGATCGAGCTCATAAGCAGTCACGACTTTTTCATGCTCCGCCCCCTCGGCGGTGACCACCGTGATGGCCTTGGATGGGCAGACCGCTTCGCAGAGGCCGCACCCGATGCATGCCGCCTTCCCCTGCTCGTTCCGCCGCATGGCGTGAAGCCCCCGCGAGCCCGGAAATGGCTTGCGCTTGACCGTGGGATACTGCCGCGTGACCGCCGGGGTCACCATGGTCTTGAACGTCAAGGCCAGACCCTGGGCTATCTCGACCAGAAAGACCGTCTTGAGCAGTTTCTTTACTTTACTCATCGTCGTAAACTCCTTACTCCTTAACTCCTGACTTCCGACTCCGCACTAAATTTACAGCCATCCCATCTGCTTCATGCCGGCCGCTGCGAGCAGGGTGCCGAGCGACAGGGGCAGCAATATCTTCCAGGAGATCGCCATGAGCTGGTCATAGCGGTACCGGGGAAGCGTCGCGCGGAGCCACATATAGAAGAAGATGAAGAAATACAGTTTTCCTAAAAGCCAGAACACCGGCGGGACCGCAGCCAGCACTTTATTGATGAATGCAATCGAAGCGACACCCCCAAGCCAGTGCGGGAAGATCTGCACCGGCAGCCAGCCGCCCAGAAACATGATGGAGACCAGGAGCGACACAACCATCATGTTCACGTACTCCGCCATGTAGAACAGGCCGAACCGGATGCCGCTGTACTCGGTGAAGTAGCCAGCCACGAGTTCGCTCTCCGCTTCCGGCAGGTCGAAGGGCACACGGTTCGTCTCTGCGATGCCGGCCATAAGGTACAGGAAAAACGCCACCGGTCCGACGGGAAGCGCCACGATGAACCAGCGGTTCGCCTGGGCGTTCACGATGTCGGACAGGTTCAGCGACCCGGCCATGAGCACCACGGTGAGGATCGCAAAGGCCATGGGAATTTCGTAGCTGATCATCTGAGCCGCCGAGCGGAAGCCGCCCATGAGCGAATATTTATTGTTCGACGACCAGCCCGCCATGATCACGCCGTAGGTGCCCATGCTCGAGAACGCGAGAATATACAGCACGCCGATGTTCAAATTCGACACCCAGAGCGGGATCGTGACGCCGAAGAAATTCAGGGGAGCCCCGAAGGGAATGACCGCCATCGCCCCGAAAGCCATCGTGAACAGAACGAGGGGCGCGAGGCTGAACACCCATTTATCGGCCTTAGCGGGAATGATGTCTTCCTTCATCAGGAACTTGACGGCGTCCGCGATGGGCTGCAGAAGCCCGTGCCAGCCGGCCCGCATCGGGCCGAGCCGCGCCTGCATGTGGGCCAGCACCTTCCGCTCCATGTACGGCAGGTACATGATGTTGAACAGAAGGAAGGCCAGCAGGACCGCGACCGGTATCCCGAGGGTAATCACGATATGCAGTATCTGGTTCATGTGAGGCATGGTCCGCTCCTACACTCCGATCTTTGCGTTCTGGACGGTCCCGAGCTCCCGCGAACGGGTTATCGTCATGCCGGACGAGAACAGCAACCGGCCTGCGTTGATCACTTCTTTTTTCATGATCGTGTCCGAGGAGAGCGAGAGGTCCGTCTCCGTGCCGGAAAGCGGCGACTTCTCCGCGGGCCAGACCGCGCACGGAGCAAGGCCGGCATAGAGGGGCGTCACAGACCTGATCTCGTCCATGATGTTTCCGGCGGAGGCGTAATTGAGGGAGCCTCCCATCTTTTTTGCGACCGCCTGGATGATCTCCCAGTCGGGCCGGGACTCGGCATAGGGCTCTTCAGCCTTCATGATCTGCTGCAGCCTCCGCTCGAGGTTTGTGAACGTCCCGGTCTTCTCGGCGGAACTCGCGGCAGGCAGCACCACATCCGCCAGCTTCGCCGTTTCGGACAGGAAGATGTCCTGCACCACGAGAAACTCAAGGCCGTCCAGGACGGGCTTGAGGTTCGGATCGCTTCCCGCTGGGTCATCTCCCATGATGTAGAGGGCGGCGACTTTGCCGGCCTTGATGTTGTTCACCATCTCCACCGCGTTCATGCCGGCAGTCTCGGGAAGGACCTCGTTCCAGGCGCCGGCGAACGAAGCGGCCGCCTCCGCGCTTACCTTCTGATAGCCGGGGTAGTAGCCGGGGAGCACGCCCATGTCGAGCGCTCCCTGGAGGTTGCTCCGCCGGACGAGGGGATAATAGGTGACGTTCTTGAGCGCCCCGGAGAGTTGCCGGATCAGGTCGTATTCCTTGCCGTACAAAGACGGCGGGATGACCAGAGCGACGCTCCCCGCCGCCTTCAGAATCGCCGCCGCCTGCTTGAGGGCATCGCCCTCCCCCTTTTCGGCCGCTAACGCAGCGAGAACATGTTCGATCGCGACCTCGGGTGAGGCATAGTCGAGCACCACCGAGGCGAGCTTGTGAAACTTATTGTACGTGCCGCTCACCAGGACCATCTTCCTGCCCATCCGGTTTACCGCACGGATGATCTCGATGCCGGTGAGCGGATTGATCTCGCCCACCTCCCGGTCGAGTACGAGAATGGCGTCATGCTCCCCTATCCTGCCCAGCTCTCCCGAGAAGAAGGCGGCGTTCAGCCCTTTCGGTATCTTGAGCCTCGCAAGCAGGTCCACGTTGTTCGTCCCGACCACCGCGCGCATGAATTTCTGGAATACGTAGTTGTCCTCGTTCGTGGTGCGTACCGAGCCCAAGCCCGCGATGCTGTCGGCCCCGCGTTTGTTTTTGATGACGTTTAAGTTCGTGGCCACGACCGAGACCGCCTCGTCCCACGTGCAGGGGACAAGCTCTCCATTGATCCGGACCAGCGGCGTCGTGAGCCGGTCCGGATGATGCACCGCGTCCCAGCCGAACCTCCCCTTGGAACAGAGGTAGTTTCTCGCCGCAGACTTCACCCGGACGATCCTTCCCCGCCGCGACTCATACGAGATGGGGCAGCCGCAGCCGCAGTAGTTGCAGACCGAGGGCGTCCGATCGAGGTTCCAGGTCCTCCCTTTGTACTTGAACTGCTTGGTCGTGAGGGCGCCGACCGGGCAGATCTCGACGCACTCCCCGCAGAACTCGCAGTCAAGCGGCGTGTCGAAATCGGTGCTGACGCGCGATTTGGCCCCTCTCCTCGTGAACGCCAGCTCGCCGACCGCGTTCTGCTCCCTGCAGACGCGCACGCACTTACCGCAAAAAACGCAGCGGTTCACGATCCGCTCGACCACCGCATTGCCGTAATTGGGCGGCGTCGTTCGCTTTTCTTCGGCGAACTTGCTCTTGCCGAGCCCGTACTCGTGCACAAGGTCCTGGAGCTGGCAGCTTCCCGCCTTGTCGCAGACCGGGCAGTCGAGCGGGTGGTTCGCCAGAAGGAGTTCGAGAATCCTCTTGCGCGCCTCAAACAAGTCAGGCGTCATGGTCTTGACCGACATGTTGTCGGCAACGGGCGTGGTGCAGGAGGGGGTGAACTTCCTTGGCGATTTTTCAATCTCCACGAGGCAGATCCGGCAGGACCCGTAGGGATGGAGTTTATCATCGGCGCACAGGACGGGGATACGTACCCCCGCCGCCTTTGCCGCTTCGAGGATCGTGGCCGTGGGCTTTACCTTGACCGTTATTCCGTCTATCGTTACCGTTACCGTATTTTCCATAGGTCTTCCTTAACCTGAAATCTTTTTAACAGCTAATGGCCGCATTTGCCCGTCGCAATACACTGCTCATAATCGCCGCGGAAATGCTTGATGCTGGAGAGCACCGGCTGAATGGCGCCCTCGCCCAGGGGACAGAAGCACTTGCCCTTGACGGTATCGCAGATGTAGAGGAGCAGATCGATGTCGTCCGGCGTCCCCTGGCCGTGCATCAGCCTCGTGTACACCTGGTAAAGCCATGACGTTCCCTCGCGGCAGGGGGTGCATTTGCCGCACGACTCGTGCGCGAAAAACCGGACGAGTACATAGGTCGCGTTCACCATGTTCACGGTCTCGTCCATGACCATCACGGCCCCGGAGCCCAGCATGGAGCCCGCCGCCACGAGGGAGTTATAGTCCATTTTGACATCGAGGTGGTTGGGCGTCAGCATGGGCGTCGACGCGCCGCCGGGAATCACGGCCTTGAGCTTCTTGCCGCCCCGGACGCCGCCGCAGTGGGTGAAGATGATTTCCCGCAGGGTGGTGCCCATAGGGAGTTCATAGACCCCCGGCTTGCTCACCATGCCGCTCACACCGTAGATCTTGGGGCCCGGCGAGGTCTCTTCCCCGATCTTGGAGTAGACCTCCGCGCCGAGGGAAATGATAAAGGGGACATTCGAAAGCGTCTCCACGTTGTTGATCACCGTGGGCTTCTTCCAGGCGCCCTGGCTCGCTGGAAACGGCGGCCGGATGCGCGGCTGGCCGCGCTTTCCTTCGAGCGACTCGATGAGCGCCGTCTCCTCGCCGCAGATGTACGCGCCCGCGCCGCGGTGGACGGAAAGATCGAAGTTCACCCCTTTGCCCAGGATGTTCTTGCCGAGATAGCCCTTGTCGTACGCCTCGCTGATCGCCTTCTCAAGGATGCCGAGGGCCTTCGGGTATTCATAGCGAAGGTAAATGTAGCCCCGCTCCGCGCCGATGGCGTAGCCGGAGATGACCATGCCCTCGATCAGAAGGTGCGGGTCCTGCTGCAGAATGAAGCGGTCCTTGAACGTACCCGGCTCGCCTTCATCGGCGTTGCACAGGAGGTATTTCAGGTCGCCGGGGACGCGCGCGCAGAGTTCCCACTTGAGGCCCGTGGGGAAGCCCGCGCCGCCGCGGCCGCGGAGATTGGCCCGTTTCACCTCGTTCACCACGTCCACCGGCCGCATGGCAAACGCCTTCTCCAGCACCGAATATGCGCCGTGTTTTATCGCCACGCCGATGTCCGTGGAGTTCGGGATGTCCACCCGTTTCAGGAGCATCTTTTCCATAAAATACACCTCAAGCAGGGCGCAGAGCTGCAGAACATGGCGCATAGTGCATGACGCATGACTTTAAAGCCTTCTCGCTCTTTGCGCTCTGCGGTTCTATTCGTACTTCTTCAATATCGCGTCTATCTTCTCCGGCGTCAGTTCGCCGTGATACTCGTCGTCCACGAGCATGGCGGGCGCGCCGTCGCACCGGCCGATGCACTCCATCCGGATGAAGGAGAACCGCCCGTCCTTCGTCACTTCGCCCTCGCATACGCCGAGCTTCTTTTCAAGGTGCGCGATCAGGGACTCGGCCCCGAGGAGCGAGCAGGAGAGGTTGTGGCAAATCTGGATCTGGTGCCGGCCCGGAGAGGCCCAGCGGTACAGCGAATAGAAGGTGGCGGTCCCGAACACATCGGACTCGGGCACCTTGAGCTGCTGCGACACGAAGCGTATCGCTTCGGCAGTGAGATAGCCGTACTCCTTCTGGATGATGTGCAGCGACGGCAGTACGGCGCCCTGCGCGTCGGGATAGCGTTTCTGGACGTTTTTTACGGCATCGACGATCGCGTCGCTGAACATGATCTTGTCTGCGGCCGGTTTGCAATGGGCTTGTGTTTCCTTCAATTCGCTCGTGGACACGGCTTACCTCTTCGTCCGGCCGAACACATATCCGGCCATGTCGACATACTGCGTATTCATTCTGCGGACCAGTTCCGATATGTCCTGGACGACGTTCAGCAGCACCCTGTACCCCGCGGCGGCGTATCGCTGAACAAACTTGTCGAAATCGCCCCGGTCGATCTTGAGCACGACGGACTCCTCGGTGGCGGTGGTCAGGGTCGCGGAGTGGGGCTTGTTGTCGATGAAGGACAGCTCGCCGAAAAAGTTTCCCTCGCGCTGCACCGAGAGGGTCAGAAGGTCGCCGTCCTTGTTCCGCTTCTGGACGTCCACCTTCCCTTTCTGGATGATGTAGATGCAGGGGCACGTGACTTCGCCTTCATCAAAGATTTGATGGCTTGCGGGATAGATGTCGGCGGTAATAATCTCCGCGATCGCCTTCAGTTCGTCCCCCGACAGCCCCTTGAACAACGGCAGCCCCGCGATGTCATTGACCTTGACCATATCAGCTCCCCTTTCTTCCCCTGTTGTTTATCGATCGCACTCGCCGAGTACGATATCGATCGTCCCGATGCAGGCGACGACGTCCGCCATCATATGCCCGGTCGTCATCTTCGGAATTGCGCTCAGGTTCACAAACGAGGGGGCGCGGATCTTGACGCGGTAGGGCCTCCCGCTCCCGTCGCTCACGATATAGAAGCCGAGCTCGCCCTTCGGCGCCTCGGTGGCCGCGTACACCTCGCCCTTGGGCATGGGGACCCACTTGCTCATGAGCACGAACTGGTGCGCGAGGGTCGCCATGTCCTTCATGACGAATTCTTTTTGCGGGACGGCAAACCGCGGATCATCGGTCGTGACAGGGCCGGGCGGCATCATATCCAGGCACTGCCTGACGATCCTGCTGCTCTGGCGCATCTCGTTGATGCGCACCACGTACCGGTCGTAGACGTCCCCGTTCCTGCCGAGCGGCACGTCGAACTCCACCTTGTCATAGGCGGCATAGGGTTCCACCTTGCGCAGATCGTAGTTCACGCCCGAGCCGCGGAGGGTGCCGCCCGTCAGTCCGTAGTTGACCGCGTCTTCGGCGGTCATCACGCCGATGCCCACGGTGCGCTTGAGCCAGATGCGGTTCTGGCGGATGAGCGTATCGTATTCCTCGAGCCGTTTGGGAAAAAGTTCGGTGAACTCCCGGCACTTGTCGAAAAAGTCGGGCGGGATGTCGTTCCGCACGCCGCCGATGCGGACATAGCTCACGGTCTGGCGCGCGCCGGTGGCCATTTCGGTGAGGTCGAGGATCAGCTCGCGCTCCCGGAGGGTGTACATGCAAACGGTCATGGCGCCGATGTCGAGGGCATGGGTGCCGAGCCACACGAGATGCCCTGAAATCCGGGTAAGCTCTGCCAGCATCGTCCGGATGAACTGGGCGCGCTCAGGGACCGTGATCCCGGCGAGTTTCTCGACGGCCACGGCCCAGCCCAGATTATTGTTCATGCAGGTGATGTACTCCAGCCGGTCGGTGATGGGGATAATCTGGTGGTAGGTCCTGCTCTCCATCAGTTTCTCGATCCCCCGATGGAGGTAGCCTGGACGCGGATCAACTCCCACCACGGTCTCGCCCTGCAGGTCGAGCACGAGGCGCAACACGCCGTGCGTGCTCGGGTGCTGGGGGCCCATGTTCAGGGTGATTTCTTTTTGAACCGTTTCTTTCTGTTCCGTGTCGGTAGGAGACATGTCTTCACCTGATAATGACTGGGTCAAGGCATGGGTCAGAAGGCATGGTTCGATTTTTTCGTGACCCTTGCCGCTTGATCCTCGTCCCTGTTGTCAATATCCTTTCAGCGGATATTCCTTCCTGAGCGGGTGCCCTTCCCAGTCCTCGGCCAGGAGGATCCTGCGAAGATCGGGGTGGCCGTCGAACCTGATTCCCATGAGGTCGTAGGTCTCGCGTTCATGCCAGTTGGCCGTGTGCCAGATCGACGCGACCGAGTCAACCCGCGGATCGTCTTCCGGCACCCTGACCTTCAGGCGTATCCGGTGGCGGTGGGTGATCGAGATGAGATTATACACGACTTCGAACCGGGGGCCGGTGTCTCCGGGATACGCGGAAAAATCGACGGCCGTAAGATCGGCAAGATGGTCCATCCGGAGGGAAGGCTCGTCGCGCAGATAGAGGCAGATCTCTTTCACCCTGTCCCTCTTGAGCGACACGCCCACCTGTCCGGCGTGAGTCGTCGTGCCGAACACCTGGTCGGCGAATTTTTCTTCTATCATTTTTGCGATCTGTAGGGGGTCCATACAACCTCTGGCCGCACTCGCCGGACGCTCGTCACGCGCGTTCGCGCTGCGAAAAAATCCTTTTAGGGGAGAGTTTGGCGTCTTGGTTTACTTCCGGATATACTTTTCTTTTTTGATCTTTTCCTGGAGCTTTATGATCCCGTTCATCAGGGCTTCGGGCCGCGGCGGACAGCCCGGGATGTAGACATCCACCGGAACGATGTTGTCCACGCCCTGGACCACGCTGTAGGTGTTGAAGATCCCGCCGGAGCCCGCGCAGCTCCCCATGGCGATCACATACCGCGGCTCGGGCATCTGATCGTACACGCGGCGCACGATCGGCGCCATCTTCTTCGTCAGCGTGCCGGCCACGAGCAGGAGGTCGGATTGTCTCGGTGAGGGGCGGGGCACGGTGCCGAACCGGTCAAAATCATGTTGCGGCGCGGAATAGTACTGGATCATCTCTATGGCGCAGCAGGCGAGGCCGAACGTCATCGGCCAGATGGAGTAGGACCGCGCGAGGTTCAGAAGCTCGTCGATCTTCGTCGTGACGTATCCTTCCTCGAACACGTTCTGAATTATTCCCATTCCAGGGCGCCTTTCTTCCATGCATAGAGGTAGCCGACGAGCAGAATGGCGATAAAGATCACCATCTCCACAAAACCGTAGAGGCCGATGCGGTTGTAGGCCACGGCCCAGGGATACAGGAACACGGCTTCAATATCGAATATGAGGAACAGCATGGCGATGATATAATAACGGATGGAAAATTTCTGATGGGCGTCCATGAAGGGGGTGATGCCTGATTCATACGTCAGCAGCTTTTCCGGATAGGGGTTCCGCGGCCGGAGGATGCGGCTGAAAACCAGCATCCCGATGCCCACGGCTGCCCCCAGCAGAAGGAAAACCACGAGGGGCAGAAACTGTTCCGGAAGGTAGGTACTCGGTGTCATACGCTACTCCCTGCAAAGGAATTAAAATATTAAATTTTAAATTAGCAAAACTTCTAAAACGGGTGCATAATAAGCCTCCTGAAATATTTTGTCAAGTAAAACATTTTAACAGGACATATTCGGTTTTATATATAACGGCGTTATAGAATTCGCCGCCGTTCCACCCGCTTCCACCCCTTGTGTTGAGGCGCGTGATGCAGTACAATACCGTTGAAAAGGAGAAACCATGGACCCGTATTCCAGGGAACAGATCCTGTCCTTCTATAATTTTCACCTGAAAAAGTTCGGGGACCGGCCGGAGGCGCTCCGCTGGACGCCGCAGGGCCAGCTCAGGCGCTATCACACCTTCCTCGACATCGCCCCCGATCTGAACAAGGCCACGGTGCTGGATTACGGGTGCGGGATGGGGGATTTGTATACATTTCTGAAACG
>DASWAB010000344.1:0-1537 GCA_036391375.1 Nitrospirota bacterium | reverse complement strand
CACATCGGTCTTGCCGACCTCCGGAGCACCTTCGCCGCCGAGGTTGCCGCCGGCAAGGGGCACGACATCGTCGAGTTCATCGATCCGCCTTCCGATTTCGAACCGAGCGTCCTGGACCTCACCGACCTGAACCAGGAAGCGGAAAAGCGTTTCGGCAAGCAGGTCTCCTTCTGCACGCGCAGCTCCTTCAACCCCACCACCAAAAAATACTACGGGTTCTGCCACGGCTGGACCATCGACCCCGGCGATTACCGCAAGTCGCTCTGGGAAAAAGTCGGGATGCCGGACGGGCCGAAGACGTGGGAGGACCTCCTCGTCTCCTCGGCAAGGATCAAGAAGGAACTGGGCGTGCAGAACGGTGTCGGCCTGTCGCAGGAGCTGGACTCGAACATGGCGGGAAGGGCGCTGCTCTGGTCCTTTGACACGGGCACCCAGGACATGCGAGAAAACGTGGTCCTGGGCGACAAAAAAACAGTCGAGGCCGTCAAGTACATGAAAGAACTCTATGACAAGACCCTTACTCCTGAGGTTTTTGCCTGGACCCCTGCGTCAAACAATCAGGCGCTCATCGCCGGCCGGGCCTCCTACATCCTGAACTCCATTTCCGCCTACCGGTCGGCCCAGCACGACGTGCCCGAGATCGCCAAGGACGTCTATTTCACTCCCGCGCTCAAGGGCCCGCGCGGAACGGGCTGGGCGAGCGAACACGTAATCTACGTATCGGTGATCCCGAAGTTCGCGGAAAAGAACGCGGACCTTGCGAAGCAGTTCCTGCTCGACCTCGTGTCGAACTACGACAGAGCCATGTGGGAGAGCGAGTTGTACGCCTCTCCGTCCTTCTTTGACGCGCCGATACGCTCCGGCGACCGGGGGTACCCTGCGGTGAAAAGCGCAAAAAAAATGCGGGACGTTTTCCGCGCCTGGTTCGCCGACGATCCCTACGCCCTGCCGGGGGAAGCGAAGGGCAAACTTCTTCCTCTTGCCGACGCAGAGAAGTGGAGCACGAACGTGGGCCATCCGGGGCCGGCCAATCCGGCAGAGGGCGAGATCTTCGGGACATTCGTGATTCCGAACATGTTTGCGCGGGTCGCCCGGGGAAAGCAGAGCGCGGAAGAGTCGGTCAAGCAGGCAGCGGCCGAGTGCCGTAAGATCTTCGACAAGTGGCAGGCGCAGGGGCTGATTCGGAAGAAGGCAGCATGATGCATGCGGTTGGAAGGACGGGCATGCTTCCAATCCTTTTAGAAATGTGAAATCTAACAGGATGCTGAAAAAGTTAAAAGGTTTTTCAGCATGCCCATCCTTCCGCGGTAAGGGGACGGGAGCAAAGCATGGCATACGTCGAACTGCGGGGCATCAAAAAGTACTTCGGGGAGGTAAAGGCGGTTGACGGGGTGGATCTGACGATTGCGGAGGGGGAGTTTCTCGTTCTCCTCGGGCCTTCGGGCAGCGGCAAGACGACTCTGATGCGGCTCTGCGCCGGTCTTGATAAGCCTACGGAGGGGAAGGTCCTCATCGACAACGCGGAGGTGAACGACGT
>DASWAB010000343.1:0-1918 GCA_036391375.1 Nitrospirota bacterium | reverse complement strand
GATTTATTTAAAAAATAAATTTTGGCGCATCATCATGATCACGGTTGACAAAAAAACACTCATCGGGCTTGCAGCATTCTGCGCGATCATTGCCGGGGTCATCTACCTTCTTTTTCCTCTCGGGATGTCCCGATACTTTACCGACCAGCAGCTTCTCGTTCATTTCATCGAGGAGCACCGCGCCTATGCCGTTTTTATCTTCATCGGGCTGCAGGCCCTGCAGGTGGTGGCCGCTCCGGTGCCCGGCGAGGTCACGGGATTTGTCGGCGGAATGCTGTTCGGCACGGTCGGAGGTATCGTGTACTCCACGATCGGCCTTACGCTCGGCTCATGGCTTGCCTTCATACTGGCACGGATTGCCGGAAGACCGCTCGTCGAGAAAATCGTGAACTCCGAGACGATCTCGCGCTATGACTACCTCATGAAGCACAAGGGCCTGTTTCTTGCTTTTTTGATGTTTCTCCTTCCGGGGTTTCCGAAGGACTACCTGTGCTACCTGCTCGGCCTGGGGCACATGGGACATCGGGACTTTTTGATCGTTTCCACGGCCGGGAGGCTCCTCGGCACCGTTCTTCTGACCATCGAAGGCTCGTTTTTCCGCAACAAGCGGTACGGGGCCTTCTTCACGGTCCTGGGCATCAGCATCATCATCATCCTGCTCGTGATGATCTATCGCCGCAGCATCGAGCGCTGGTTTCGCGGCATGCGGGCGGCGCAATTGCTCAGGCACCGCTCCGACCGCCGGCGTTTGAAGAAGAGCAAGTAGGGAAACCCTTAAACCCCCTTTCGGGTCTTGTCACGCCGGTCCACCTCCACCCCGCCGATCCGGTCCTTATACCGCTTGTTGATGATCGCACATACCTCTTCGGGCTCGTCCACGATATGCAAAAGATCGATGTCCTCGGGGCTGATGTTCCCCAGTTCCAGCACGTTGTTTTTCAGCCAGTGCATCATGCCCTGCCAGTACTCCTTGCCTACAAGCACCACGGGGAAACTTCGTATCTTCCTGGTCTGGATCAGGGTCAACGCCTCAAACAGTTCGTCCAGGGTGCCGAAGCCGCCCGGAAAGATCACATACCCCACGGCATACTTTACAAACATGAGCTTGCGCACGAAGAAATAACGAAACTCCACCTGAATATCCTGGAACTGGTTCGGAGACTGCTCCTGGGGAAGCTCGATGTTGAGGCCGACAGATGTGCCGTTCGCATTCTGCGCGCCTTTGTTCGCTGCCTCCATGATGCCCGGGCCGCCGCCGGAGATTACGGCAAAACCGTCCCGCGCCAGACGTTCCGCCACCTTGAGGCACTTATTGTAATAGGGCGAGCCCGGCTTGAGACGGGCGCTCCCGAAAATGGTCACCCCGGGGCCGATATTGTTCAACGCTTCGAAGCCCTCCACCAGCTCCGCCATGATCCTGAATACCCGCCACGTGTCGGATTTTGCCAAATCTTCCATTCGTTCTTTGTCCTCCCCTTTAAATTCGGATATGAGCTGTCGTGTTTCCAGAGAGGAAAGGCAGAGCGATTCCCCCCAGGCTGCGGAGCGCGCACGCGAAAACGGCATCCCCGATGAAGTGAGCGCTCTTATCGTTCAGTGTATTCCTCGCGGTAGATCTGGACAAATACCGTGACCAGCGTGACGACGACCGGGCCGAAGAGAATTCCCAAAACACCGTAGGTCTGCAGGCCGCCAAGCAGCGCGATAAAGAGGATGAACGTCGGGATATTCGCCTTCTTGCCGATGATGAGCGGCTTCAGAATATTATCCGGAAGCGTGACGAACGCCAGCCCCCAAACGAAGAGCAGGACGCCCCGGAGTGTTGCGCCCGACAGGAAAAGATACAGCGAACCCGGAAGCCAGACAAGCGCCGCGCCTCCCACGGGAAACAGCGCGAGCACTGCGGCGAGGAACCCCC
>DASWAB010000342.1:0-3602 GCA_036391375.1 Nitrospirota bacterium | reverse complement strand
GATTTTGTGAAGGGGCATAATCTGAGGCTCAAAAACGAGCCGTCGGCGGATGAGTTGATCAAGGAAATCGGCGACCCGAAACGGTACACTGAGATCGTCTTCTGCGGCTACGGGGAGCCGCTCCTGCGGCTTGACGTGGTCAAAGCCGTTTCAGCCGAGGTGAAGCGGCTGGGCGGCAAGGTGCGCATCGACACGAACGGTCACGCGAACCTGATCCACAAGCGGAATATTCTCCCGGAACTTGCCGGGCTGGTGGACGCTGTGAGCGTAAGTTTGAATGCCCAGAACGCGGAGCTTTACGAAAAGCTCACGCAGCCCAAGTTCGGCCGCGAAGCATATGATGCGGTCAGGGAATTTATCCGCGAGGCGACGAAATATATCCCCGAAGTGACCGCAACGGTGGTGTCCGCCCCGGAAGTGGACATTGATGCCTGCCGCAGGATCGCGGAAGGGCTCGGCGCAAAGTACCGTGTGCGCGAGTACAATGTGGTGGGGTGACTTCCACCTGGGTCTGCGTTCCTTATTTCATCTTTCCCGCCCTGCACGCCTTCAATTTTTTGATGAGCTGTTCAAAAGGCAGGGCATTCAGCACGTCTTTTTTCTCCGCCCATCCTCTCCTGGCGACAGAAACGCCGTAGGACATGAAATCGAACTGGGTCGTTACGTGCGTGTCCGTGCTGATCACGAGCGGCACGCCGTAGTCTTTCGCCATCTTGATATGCGTGTCGTTCAGATCGAGCCGCAGCGGATAGGCGTTTACCTCCATCGCGACCCCGTACTTCGCCGCCTCCCTAAGCACGGCCTCCATGTCCACTGCATAGGCGTCGCGCTCGCCGATGAGCCTTCCCGTGGGGTGGGCGATCACGCCTACGTAAGGGTTTCTGATCGCGGCAAGGATGCGCTTCGTAATCTGCTCCCCGGTCTGCCTGAAGCCTGAATGGATCGAGGCGACCACGATATCAAGCCCGGCCAGCGCATCGTCGGCGAGGTCGAGCCTGCCGTCCGACCTGATGTCGATCTCTGTGCCCTTAAGTATCCTGAATCCTGCTTTCTTTTTGTTCGCGGCATCGATGAGCCTGATTTCTTCGGCGAGTCTCTTTTCGTCAAGGCCGTGGGCCACGCCGAGTCCTTTCGTGTGATCGGTGATCGCAATATAGTCATAGCCTTTTTTGCGCGCAGCCTGAACAACGGTGTCGAGATCATGGCTGCCGTCGGACCATTTTGTATGGACGTGGAGGTCGCCTTTGATGTCGTCAAGCGTTATGAGCTCGGGGAGCTTTCCGGCCTGCGCGGCTTCGATCTCGCCGGTGTCTTCCCTCAGCTCCGGCGGTATCCAGGGAAGCTTGAGCGCCTTGTACATCTCCTCTTCCGTCCTGCCGCCGATTTTTTTCTCCCCCGGCTCCCTGAACGCGCCGTACTCGTTCAGCTTGAGGCCGGCTTTCACGGCCATCTCGCGCAGCCTGATGTTGTGCTGCTTGCTGCCGGTGAAATACTGGAGCGCCGCGCCGAAGGAGGACTCCTCGACGACCCGGAGGTCCACCTGAATGCCGTCTTCTGCGATGATCGATGACTTTGTCGGGCCCTGCATCAGAACGCGGCTTACGTGCGGGAGTTTCACAAAGGCGTCCATGACCGCATCGGGCTTCCTCGAGGTCGTGAGGATGTCGATATCCTTTACGGTTTCCTTCATTCTGCGGATGCTGCCGGCGACTTCGATCTGGTCCACGGGCGCGGAGTCCTTCATCCTGCGGATGATATCGTCCGCCAACGGCAATACGCGGCCCAGGGGTCTTCGCTCCGAGCCGCGCTTGATGAGCTCGATTCCTTTGAGGATGTTTTCCTCAGTCTTCTTCTGGACGCCGGGCAGGCCGCTGAGCCTTCCTTTTTTGATTGCCGCCTCCAAGTCATCGACGCTCTTGATCCTGAGCGCGTCATAGAACTGCTTCGCTTTTTTCGGCCCCAGGCCGGGCACGCGCAAAAGCTCAAGGACGCCGCCGGGTATTTCCTTCTTCAGTTCCTCATGCTTGGCCACGGAGCCCTTTTCGAGATACTCGTGGATTTTCCCGATCAGGTCCTTGCCGATGCCCGGGATCGCGGCAAGCTCTTCGTCCGTGAGCGTTGACACGTCCTTCGAAAGACCGTCGAGGTTCTGAGCGGCCCTCCGGTAGGCGCGGATGCGGAACACGTTCTCGCCTTTGAGCTCGAGGAGTTCCGCGATTTCGTTGAATATCACGGCGATCTGCTGGTTTTTCACAGTGCGTACCGCCAAGCCAAAGGACAATTTGCTGCGCAATTCATGCTGTATTTCCCTTTCTCTTTCGAGTTTAGCACAGGAGGGGAGAATATCTGAAGAGAGAATACCTTTTGCGGTGTGAAGAAGCAGGAGCAGGCGCGATGGCCTGCTCCTTAATCGGATTTAAAATCGGTTAACCATGCAGGAGGGGAGTTGCCGCTTTGAGCAGTCGTTTAATCCCTTAGCTTCTTACTTCATGACGATATACTGCGGATCCATGTCCCAGGTGTAGGGAAGGCCGCGGTTTTTCCAGCCGTCCACGATCTTTTTGCCGTAGCTCGGCAGCTCCTTGTCCGTAATGGCAATGCCTTCAAACCCTTCCCACATCTGATAGAGATTGGTATACCCGGCCTGGAGCAAGAGCTTGATCGCCTTGCCGCTCCGATGGCCGGAACGGCACATGACGATGATTGCCGCTTTCTTGTCGGGAAACACGGAGGTGAACTGCTTCACGAAGTCCGGGTTCGGCTCCGTGCCGAAGGTTTTTTTCTGCTCGTCCCACTTTCCCCATACAAAGGCCGGGATGTGATATGCATTCTGAACGTGGCCCACGAATTGGTATTCCTGAACCGTCCGGACGTCCACAATGGGCGCCTTTTGCGCTATAGACATGCGATACGCGGTCACTGCGTCGATATTTCTCTCCACCGGAATGTCTTTGCATATCCTCATCTCGTCCTTTACCAGCGCCTTCAATGCATCGCTCTCTGTTCCATAGACCCGCCCGCACAGCATTACCGCGGCCACAACTGCGACAACCATGATTCCTGTACTCTTCAGTGCTTTCATTCTGCGAACCCTCCTTGAATGTAATTGCTGATCGGAAAGACCAGCTTCCCCCGAATAACCGGAATACCTGTTTTCTTCAGCTTTGGTCGAATCGAGCATTAGACGATGCGGAAAAATGATTCGGCTTTATCGGCCTCCTGTCTTGTAGATTGATACTCGCATATGAGAATCGTCGTCAGTGTGCAAACAAAAAAGCCCGTCCAATAGTCGGTATGACCATTGAACGGGCTTTAGTTGTCCCTTGGGGAGAAGGGGGTAAAGTTGCCGTTTGGTGTTCGTTATCCTGATGTATGGATGGCGTAGATTACATGTGTCTCAACCTTACTTCAGAGTCTCGCTTTTCCGGATGAACATGACCCCGCCGTCGTTGATCCCCACGGTCACTTCGCCCGTATATTTTTCATCGATGATCCCGGTCTGCCTTAATGTCTCAGCAATAATTTTTTTCGTTTCTTTTATGTCCGCAACACCTTTTTTGGCTGCTGTACTCATATCCTCTCGCGTGATGATAAATATTGCG
>DASWAB010000341.1:0-6437 GCA_036391375.1 Nitrospirota bacterium | reverse complement strand
GAGTTGAGTCAGGATGATAGCGGAGATGGCAATGCCGGTCATGCCCGCTGCAAAGCGCCAGATGTTGCGAAGCAGGCGCGGTGTAAAACTTGGCGAGCGGTCCGTTGACGGCAAGCTGCGCCACAGAAACACTGCAAGCAGGGCAAGGTGGATGCCGCTCATAATAATCTGCCAGGTGAAAAATGCCATAAGGGTTGGAGATACTTTCCAGAGAATGAATATAGCACCCAGAGTGCTGAAGGTTGTCATGCCGATTTTCAGGCCATTATTCAGCATCTGTTTTTGAAGGCCCATCAGGCCGCCTTCGTATAAACTGAGCGGCCACTGGATAGCGACCAGTACGCCCATGATCATCACGGCATGCTGTATGGTCTTGACAGGGATCGAGCCGGGTTTGATCCAGTGTCCCGCGATGAGAGGCGCAGCAGTTACGACCGCGATACTGATAACGATTCCGATCGCCCAGTACACGGTTTCCAGCGTTCTCGCAAGGTCGCGCGCCTCGCCCGCTTTCTCGGGCTGAACAGAGTAGCGCGCCATTTCCCGATTCATGGTCTGTCGAAGTCCGAGATCGAGTATCTGAAATCCAGCCTGGAGCATTGCAAAAAAACCGATCAATCCGTATGCTTCGATCCCGAGAAACTTGATAAAGAGGGGAACGAACAATATCCCGATCAAGGCCGACCAGCCCTGACCAACGAAATTCGCGATGATATTTCTTTTTACAAGAGTCATGGAGAGTGATGATTGTTACAGCGTAAAAATAAGATTAATAGAGGTTTTCTTTACTTTCCGCGAAATGAGCTCTTTGTAGATCTTTTCCCTGTTCAGATACGAAGTAATGACGACGCCGTCATAATCGATATCTTTCAGCGCCTGGAGTGACTGAATATCCCGGCCGAAGAAAACCGCGCCTTCCTTTTCACCGTCAACCACACCGACCAGGTCCAGATTGGTTTCCTGAAGCGTAATATAAGCGATATCTGCGACCTCGTCCACTCCCACAAAGACCACTTTGCGGATGCCTTTTCCGCTCATCTCCTTGAACAATTGCCTCAGATTGTTCTTCGCTTCACGATAGATCCTCGTGTAATCATGGAGCAGATGATAGGTAAGACGGGTCTTTTCAGCAAGGCCTTTCGGCGTTAGATAGTAGGCATACCGTTTCGGCGGAATGGCCTTGACCGTGAGATACCCTTTTGCAACGAGGTTTTTAATGTAGGAATTGACCAGGCCGAGGGCGATGCCCAGGCGTCCGCTCAGGTCCCGCTGGGTGAGGGAATCGTTGGCGGAAAGTTCATCGAGTATCTGGAGGAAGCGATGGTCGGAGTCTGATGGGCGGCTTTTGTTCATATATTGAACATAAAATACCATCAACAGGGCTTCAAGTCAAGCGGTTATTTTGTCGATGAGGAGAAGGGGAGGGCCGTCGGACTATTCCCTGGCCACCCGTTTCAGGTCGGCGTCGAGCATCATCGTAATCAATTCCTCGAGCGTCGTCTTCGGCTCCCAGCCCAGTTTCTCTCTGGCCTTGGCCGGATTTCCCAAAAGCACGTCGACCTCCGCGGGGCGGTAGAATCGAGGGTCGATGACGACGTAGTCTTCATAGTTCAGGCCGACGTGGGAAAACGCTATCCTGCACATGTCTCTCACCGTCGTCGATCTGCCCGTGGCCACGACGTAATCATCCGGCTTGTCCTGCTGCAGCATCAGCCACATGGCCTCGACGTAGTCTCCGGCATATCCCCAGTCGCGTTTGGCGTCGATGTTGCCGAGCCGCAGCTCCTTTTGCTTTCCCAGCTTGATCCGGGCGGCCGCGTCGGTGACCTTGCGCGTGACGAACTCCAGGCCCCGCAGGGGGGATTCGTGGTTGAAGAGGATGCCGTTGCAGGCGAACATGTTGTAGCTTTCGCGGTAGTTGACGGTGATCCAGTACCCGTACATCTTGGCCGCGCCGTACGGGCTGCGGGGATGGAAGGGGGTCTCCTCTCCCTGCACCGGTTGCCTGATTTTGCCGAACATCTCGCTCGTGGACGCCTGGTAAAATTTAATCGACGGATCAATGATGCGGATCGCCTCAAGGCAGTTCAGCACGCCGACGCCGGTTACCTGGGCCGTGAGAATCGGCTGCTTGAACGACGTATGTACGAAGCTCTGGGCCGCCAGGTTGTAAAATTCCCCGGGCCCGGCCTGGTCGATCGCGTGCATGATCGACGAGAAATCGGTCAGGTCGCCGTCCAGCAGCTCGACGCGTCCGCCGATGCCGAGGTATTCCAATCGCTCCGTGGTCACCGTGCTGGAGCGGCGGTGCATCCCGTAGACTTTGTATCCTTTTTCCAGCAGCAGGTTAGCGAGGTAGGCGCCGTCCTGGCCGGTAATGCCGGTAATCAACGCGGTCTTGCTCATATAAGTTTCATCCTCCAGTCGTCCAGGATATCACGCAGGGTTTGTTCGAGAGGAATGGCGGGCATCCATCCGGTGTCCCTTCCCAGTTTTTCAAACGAACCAAAAACGCGGCGCTGTTCCGAAGGCCGGAAGCGGTCCCGGTCCTGCTCGATTTCAGCGTCGATGCCGGCTATGCTCATCAGGCGCAGGAGCAGCGAGCGGATCGACTGCTCCCTGCCGGAGCAAACGTTGTAGGCTTCTCCGTTTTTCCCCTTCTCGAGCAGCAGGCCATAGGCCCTGACCACGTCCCGCACATCCGTAAAGTCGCGCGTCACATCGATATCGCCCACCCGGAGCACGGCCGGCCGCCGCCCGAGCTTGATCTCTACGATCTGCCGGGCGAAATCGGACAGCGCAAAACGCTCGCTCTGCCCGGGCCCGATATGGTTGAACGGCCGCGCCATGATGATCTGGAACTCCGCGGAATGGCTCCATTGATAGCACAGGGCCTCGGCCGCAACCTTGCTGACGGCATAAGGATTTTTGGGCTTCAGCGGCCTATCCTCCGTGACGGGAAGGTCCCTGTCTCCGAGCAGGCCGTATACGTCGCCCGATCCGATGTAGAGCAGGCGGCCCCTGAAATTCGAGGCCTTGAGCGCCAGAAGGACGTTGAGCGTGCCGAAGAAGTTGATTTCGTACGTTTCGCGCGGGTTTTTCAGGGACTCCGGCACCGAGCTCACCGCCGCAAGGTGTATTACGGCGTCCGGCCGCTCCGCGGAAATCAGGCGCTGCATTTCCCCGGCGTTTCGAACATCCACCGAGTCCCCGTGGACGCCGACCTCAAGCCCGGCGCCGAGCAGATGGCGCTGCAAATGGCCGCCGACAAATCCGGTTCCTCCTATCAAGAGCGCTCGCGTCAATCGTGTTTCCTCTTCGCTGTTCATTAGCATGAATATACTGCTAAGTCAAGCATTGTTTTTTCCTTGTTTTTTTCTCTTCGTTGCTGCGGCCCCGCGCGAAAGCGGGTCCCTGGCGGCCGGCGGGCCCGGCGCCATAAAAAACTTTACACCGGGCGGCCGGGATGCTATTATTGAACCATAATTTGATCTATAAATTCATACCCTGTGAGGGACGCTGATGGAACCAAAGATTTGTCTTGCGCTGGGCGGTGGGGCGGCGAGGGGGCTCGCCCACCTGGGCGCGCTCAAAGTCTTTGAAGACGCCAAGGTCCCCATTCATATGATCGCCGGCACCAGCCTGGGCGCCATGATCGGCGGGATGTACGCGACCCAGCCGGACGCCTCCTACTGGATGGGCCGGGTGGAGCAGTTCCTCCGCAGTTTCATTTCGCGCAAGACCCGCCTCGAGTTCATCCAGAAGCTGGAAGAGCCGACCAGCAACCACCGGGGTTTTTTCGGCGATATGGCCTTCCTGCTTCGCAAGGGATATTTCTGGGGCGTTACCGCCACGAAATCCGCGTTTATCAGCGAAAAGGAATATCAGAACCTCATCTATCCCCTGATTCCCGACATCCGAATCGAGCAGACCAGGATCCCCTTCAGTTGCGTGGCCACGGACATCAGGAACGGCCAGCGCTTCATGTACGCGAGCGGGCCGCTCCGCACCGCGGTCAGCGCGAGCTGCGCGCTCCCCGGTATTTTCCCGCCGGTCGACGACAACGGCAAGCTGCTCGTGGACGGCGGCTGGGTCGAGCGCGTGCCCGTGCTCTGCGCCCGTGAGATGGGTGCGGACATCGTCATCGCCATTGACGTGTCGAGCGACGTGGCGAAGTTCGAGGACAAGTCCGGCCTCGACATCGTCCTGCGGGCCGACGCGGTCACGAGGATCTATCTGAACGAGATCCTGGTCAGGGGCGCCGATGTCGTCATCCATCCGGCGGTGGGCGACACGCACTGGGCCGATTTCAGCAAGCCGCGCGAGCTGTTCAAGCAGGGAGAGGCCGCGGCGCTCGAAAAGCTCATCGCCATACGGACCGCCATCCATCGTGCGGCCGCCCCGCAGGGAATCGCCGGCCATATCCGGTCGATCAAGGACAAGATCATGGAAAAAATGGCGGGAGGAAAGCCGTAAGAGGCGGGGCCCGGGCCGAAAGCCAAATCCTTATGGCGGAGGCGCCGGGACGCAAAGAAAGCAGGGAAAATTATATACGAATATGTTTCCTCCGCATTCGCGTTCATCGTGGCTGACTCCATTTCTGCTATAATGTGTTCATGACAACACCCCTTGTGATCGCCCACCGCGGAGATTCCTCCAACGCGCTTGAAAATTCCCTCGAAGCAATTCATCGGGCGTTATCCTATCCGGTCGACATGATCGAACTCGACATCCGCAGGAGCCGTGACGGCGCGCTCTTTGTCATGCATGACCGCATGACGGGCAGGACCGCGGACAGGAACGTCGATATCGAGCGGTCCGCCTCCGGTGAGATCGGAGCGCTCAGGCTCAAGAACGGAGAGCCCGTTCCGACGCTTGCCGACGTGGTGAGGACCGTTGCGGGGTCCGTGGGTGTCAACCTGGAAATCAAAAGCGACGGGGCGGGGACGCTGGCGGCGCAGTATCTTCTGTCCACAGGGTACGAAGGATACGTCCTCATCTCGTCGTTCAAGGAAGAAGAAATCAGCGCTGTGCGCAGGGCCATGCCCGCCCTGCCGGTGTCGATGATCTTCGATGTCTTCGCGGCCCGGGACGTCCCGGCGTACCGGGAGCGCGGGTACCGGATCATCAGCCTGAGGAAAAAGGCGGTGGATGAACGGCTGGTTTCCGCCTGCCATGCACAGGGGGTCCAGGCGTATGTCTGGACCGTGGATGAAGAAAACGAGATGCGGAAATTTATATCGATGGGCGTGGACGGAATCTATTCGAACAGGCCGGAGGCGTTGAAGGGGATCGTGCGGAGCGCGGGATGAGGAACGCGGAATGGTGAATGACGAAACGATCTTCGACCTCATCGTCATCGGCGGCGGGATAACCGGCGCGGGCGTTGCGCGGGACGCCGCGCTTCGGGGGCTCACCTGCCTTCTGCTCGAAAAGGGGGATTTCGCCTCGGGCGTCACCTCCAAGTCCACACGCCTGATCCATGGCGGCCTCCGCTACCTCGCCAATTTCGAGCTGGACCTCGTGGCGGAGGCGCTCACCGAGCGGGCGGTCCTCCGGAAGCAGGCGCCGTACCTCATCAGGCCCATGCCGATCCTGATTCCTATCTATTATGGAGACCCGCACGGCAGGGCCGCGATTTCCCTGGGCATCCATCTCTATGATCTCCTGTCGCATGAAAAGGACGTCCCGCACTACTTTACCTCCAATGCCGCGAAGACGCTCGGGTTCGAGCCGCGGCTGAACCGGGAAGGGCTCGCGGGAAGCGCGCTTTTTTATGACCACCAGATCATGATGCCCGAACGCCTCGTGATCGAGAACGTCGTCTCAGCGCGCGAAGCCGGGGCGAAGCTCCTGAGTTATGTCCGGCTGGAAAAGATCGACGAATCGCAAAGCGGCGTGGCCGTCGCCGCGAGAGACACGCTTTCGGAGGCGACCCGGACCTTCCGCTCCAGAATGTTGATCAATGCGGCCGGACCCTGGATCGACACGGTGCGGCGCGCGGGAAACATCGACCGCGCGAACATCATCCATCCCACGAAGGGCGTCCACCTGGTGCTGCCGAAACTTACCAGCCAGGCGCTGTTCGTGACGTCGCGGGACGAAAGGATGTTCTTCATCATCCCGCTCGGCGGGTACTCGCTCATCGGCACGACGGACACGAATTACGGCGGAGACCTCGACGACGTGCACGCGGACGCGGAAGACGTGGAATATCTGCTCCGGGAAAGCAGGCGCGTCCTGCCTGGCCTCGGCATCTCACGCGAAGCGGTCCTCTACACGTATGCCGGCATACGGCCGCTTGCCTTCTCCGGCGCGCGCGAGTCTGAAATTTCGCGCAAACACCGCGTCATCAGGGAGGGCGCGCACGGCAGGATCGTTTCCATCGCGGGCGGCAAGCTTACCACCTACCGGAAGATGGCGAGGGACGCGGTGGA
>DASWAB010000340.1:0-6157 GCA_036391375.1 Nitrospirota bacterium | reverse complement strand
CGGTATAAATGGAGGCTTCGCGCGCCACCACCGGCATGTTCGACGTATTGACAACCAGGATGGTCCGTTCCCGCAAGGGGCGGCGGGTCCAGGGGTCTTGCAGACCCTCGAACTCCGCGATCATGTCCGCCATCTCGTTTCCCCGTTCGCCGCATCCGACATAGACCACGATGTCCACGTCCGCGAACTTGGCGACGGCCTGTTCGAGGATGGTCTTGCCCGTGCCGAACCCGCCGGGGAGGATCGCCGTTCCTCCGCGCGCGAGCGGGAAGAGAAAATCGATACTTCGCTGCCCGGTCACGAGCGGCTCGGCGGGCGCGAATTTCCTGCGGTAGGGCCGCGCAAGCCGCACCGGCCACTCATGGCATCCCGCGATCTCCCGCCCGTCATCGTATTCGCCGAGCGGTTCGTTGAGACTGAACTCGCCGTCCACGAGCCGTCTGATCGTCCCCTCCCCCTCCGGTCCGGGCATCAGGTAATGCGTAAAGGATTTTTCGTTCACGGACCCGATGATGGACCCCTGCTTCACGACTTCCTGCGGCTTCAGCAGCGGGGTAAACCGCCATCGTTTCATGTAGTCAAGCGCATACATCTCCTTGCCGCCCGTGATGAAGGGGCCCATCTTCTCGCGCATATGCTCCAGCGGGCGCTGAAGGCCGTCGAACATTCCACCCAGAAGGCCCGGCCCGAGCCTGGCAGTGAGCGGCATTCCCACGCCCTTGACCGGCTCGCCCACAGCCAGGCCGCGCGTGTCTTCATAGACCTGGACCACGGCCCGGCCCCGCTCCAGCCGCACGACCTCGCCGGTGAGCATAGCATGGCCCACATAGACCCGCTCATAGAGCTTGAGCCCGGCGAGGTCGACGCTCACCGTCGGTCCTGATATGCCCTTTATTTTCCCGCTCATAATTTCAGGCTTACGTGGTAGCCTATGGCCCGTCTGATAAGTCGCGTTGCATAGTCCTCCGCTCCGGCAAGAGGTTTTGCCGGCGACGGCAGGACAAGCACAATCCCGCGCCACCCCTCTTCAAGCTCACGAAGCCGTTCCTCCGTTATGTCCTGAACCAGGCGCTCATCAATGATGATGAGTCCCTGCCCGGGCTCCGTCATGGCTCGTTTGAGCGTCTCTCCCGCATCAGACGCCTGAACCGCGTATTGAGTGAACCCGCCCAGTTGAAATCCGAATTCCGCGTCCGGGAGAGTAATGAAGGCGATCTTTTTCACCTGACTCCCTCACTGCACCAATTCCGCTGTTATCGCTTCACGCTCAAGGTCCTGGCCGTGTATCAGGACGCTCAGGTTCATCGCCTCGATCGAACACCTCCAGAGGTAGTCCAGGATGAGGCCGATGCCGAGGGGGTCCCGTCCCTCTTTCCTCAGGAACCGTGTAATCGCCTTATAGAGCGCGATTTCCACGTCTGCCGGACTAAGAGCTTCGGTCTTGACGCCGGTAAATGAGCGGACCAGCGAGGCCACCCCCGCCATGTCTTCTTTTTCGATAATTTCCCTGAACCGGGCCTTTGAAATGGCGCCGCCTTCAACGAACACCGGCAGCGCTTTAAAGCCGAGACGCGCGTATTTGGAAAGACCCATGATGTTCCGGGAATCGATCAATCTGATGAAATACATTTTGAGAAGCGGATGAAGCCGGGCCGCGGCCGTTGTCGACAGATACACATTCGTGAGATGCCGTTCCACTCCGCGCAGGCCGCCGTTTTCAAAAATCCTCGCCAGATCTTTAAATTCCACGGAGCGTGTAATAAGAATGCGCTCGATGCCCGTGAGGGCGGACGGGACGTCGGCCGCCCCCAAAAGGGCATCCTTGATCTCCTCCGAGAGCAGGCTGGCGCCGAGGAGTTCATCGATGCCTCCCGTTTTCCGGCCCGTCCCCTGTCTGAGACTGATGAACAGGGTCCTGAGCTCGGAATACTGGAAAAAGGGGTGAAATATCTCTCGCAGGCGTCCGCTCATCTGCGCGTATGCCCATTGATACTCTCGCAGGAGTCCGCGCCAGACGCTTTCCTGCGACGCGCCCGGAAGGATCCTTCCGTATTTTCCGGAAGCGAGCGTATCCCACGGACTTGCGCTGAAGATGAACGGCCTCCAGTCCGTGATCAGGCGCGACCTTCTGCCCCTGATCCGGGAAAGGAAATACTCATCCGGGTATCCCCGGTCCTCAGGATTCAGCAGGAAGTCCATTGCGCGCCTCTCGGTAAGCATCCTCGATCAACCTCGGGAGCAGGTCCGGCCATGCCCGCTCCAGCCGCTTTTCAAAGGTATTGATGACCCTGACCGCTCCCTTCTCCGCCGATGCGTCCATTCCGCCGGAGATGTGTTCGTCCGGCAGGACCTCCGCGGCGGGAAAATACCGCTTTGCAAAATCCACGTCCAGGGGGTTCACCCGCACCACTTGCCACCGGAGCGACGGGAGTTCCCGCGCCAGTTTTTCGAATGCCCGCAGGTATCCCTCATTGCGAAGCTGGCGGAGCGAGGACCCGGCGACTGCAAACAGGCGTTCAGCGAGCGCTTTGTCCGCGAGCAGTTTCGCATGACGCGCCCGGTTGTTCGCCTCGCTCACGCCAGCTGACAGCACCGCGTTTACCCTTGCGGACCGGACGCGGGCGTTGTCCGCGCGCATTCGTTCGATCCTGGCCGCGACCTCTGCCCGCAACTTCCCCGCCTCGGCCTCCGCCTCCTGCCGGAGGATGAGAATTTTTTTATCGCCGGTTTTGCGGAGAGACTCGATCAGCTCTTTGCCGCTCATATCATTTTGCCGTGAAGAGGATCATCGTTGACACCACGAACCCGAGGATGACCATGGTCTCGGGTATGGCAACGAGGATCACGACCGTGCCGGTCAACTCGGGTTTTTCAGCGAGCGATCCCGCGCCGGCCGCCCCGATCTTTGATTGCGCCCATGCCGTCGCGAGGGCGGTCATGCCGATCGCCAGGGCCGCGCAAAACGCGATCAACACTTTTTCCCAGTTCATAAGCACCCTCCTTTATATAACCGCTCGGGACAGCGGCAAGGGTAACGATGCCGGTTGCGCTATCCCGTTATGTCGTTCGTCTTTTACGTCGCCTTTCGCCGCTGAACGATGCGGGCTTCACAACCATTGCCGTTCTCCTTACGGATCATCTCTTCAAGGGCTCGAACCTTCTTCCTCCGTGCTCCATGAACTTGCTGAAGAACTCGACATAGTGGAGCCTCAACGAGTGAATGGTCGGGGAGAACACGCCGAGGACGATGTTCAGCAGATGGAGCAGTCCCGACACTACCACGCCGGTTGCCACGTCGCCGGTCAGCCCACCGAGGCGGTTGGCGACGAAGGCGAGAAGCACCGACGTGAGTCCGATGGCCATGATGCGGACGTAGGAAATGATGTTGCCCACGCTTTTGAGAAGCTCAAGGGGCGCGAGCAGGCCGCCGGTGAAAAGCAGGACCGGCGTCAAAAACAGAATCGCAATGACAAGCGGTTTCGCGAGAAGGACGGGGAGGACTTCGAAATACGCCGCCAAGCCGGCTATCAGGCAGAGGATAGTGACGATGCTCAGAAGCCGGTATACGGCCTCCTTTTTCGCTTTTTTCCTGAACCCGGCGACGGCGCCGAGGAACAGGCCCAGGAGCACATGTGCCACGCCCACGGCGAGCGAGAAATACATCATGGGAATGACGGCCTCCCGGCGCTCAATGCAAAGGGGTTTGACGTGAAAGAGCCGTTCCGGCAGGTCGCCGAAAAACTCGCCGAACAGGACACCGAAGAAGATCGAATACAGCGACGCGATCATCAGGATCGCGGCCCCGTCCCGGATCATACGCCGTCGCCGAAACCTTTTCATCAGCACGGCGGCGACGAGAGCGAGGACCAGACCGTACCCCGCGTCGCCCAGGATCATGCCGAAGAAGATGGGGAAGAATATCCCGATGAACGGCGTCGGGTCGTAGGACCGGTACGCCGGAAGCGGAAGCAGCTCTGTAAAAAGCTCGAACGGCCTGAAATACGGAGGGTTCTTCAACATGATCGGGACCCGCTCAAGGTCCTCCTCGTGGAGTTCTTTCTCCTCCATTGCCACGGCGCTGCCGAAGGTCTGCGTCAGACTCTTCCTGACGCGGGCCACGTCGCTTGTCTGCATCCACCCGTTGATGAAGAAACACATGCGCGTTTCAAAAACCGTCGAGGTCACGGCAAGCAGCGACAGCCGGTCATCGATCCACTCTCGCACGCGTTGATAGATCGGGAGCCACTGTCGTGCGAACTGGGTTCGCGCGTCGTCGATCCGCCGAATATCCTGGGACGTTTCCCGGATCCTCTTTTTCACGGCGTCGACCTTTTCGGGGAAACTGAGGCCGCTGAAGGACGCTGGAAAAACGAGTTCCGGCACCCGCTCGTCGCTCAGCGACTTTCTGACTTTTTCCGAAAGGTCCCTTTCCACGGTGATGAGGCCGACGAGCGTTCCGTCGTCCGCGGTCCCGGTCGTTAGCTCGAACTTCCAGTCGGTAATGCGCGAGAGGGCCTCTCTCACGCGGTCCACCCTCTCGGGATCCCGGATCGTGAGCCCGATGAAGTCGAGGTCCGGCGTTTCCGCAGCGCTTTTAACAAGGGACGCGAGCGCGTCGAGGAAGACTGCGTATCGGTCGAGCTCCGCCCGCTCTTTCGTGAGCGCATCCTGACGTTCGGACAATTCCCTGGCAATGGTGTTGTGCCGCTCAACCGTTCTCGCGACGGTATCGATGATGGGGCGAGGTTCCAGATAGCTTTTTCTGACCGGTTGCTTCGGCAGACACGCAATGAGGTCCCCGATCTTCCGGCGCAGGTCTTCGAGAAACAGTCTTTCCGCCAGGGTCTTTTCATCGAGCGCATAGGACCGGATGCCCTCTTCGCGTCCGTCCTCGATAAATCCGACCCGCGCCGGTTCGATCTGGAAAATACCCAGGTTTCGAAGCAGCTCAAGCGCTTCCTGGAGTCGGCCTTTCGCCCCCACGATCTCGACCTTCGACATCCTGACTATCATGCCATCATTCCGGCAGGACTATGCGGAGACGCCTTGCCACGATCCGCGACAAGTCCTCGTTGGTCAACGCCCCAAGCTTCTCAATCTCGCGGGACGCCTTTTGCACGATGTCCGAAGCCCTGATATCGGCGTCCTGTTTCGCCTTCTCAAGAGAGAGCCGCAGCGTCTCCTTAACGGCCTGCTCCTCCCCTGCATATTCGGCTTCACAATCCCCTTTGATGTGCTTAAGCCATTCGCTCAGCCTGGATTTCTCACGCTCAAGGCTTTTTTGAATCTCCTTTTCCGTGTCGATCACTTCGCCGAGAAGGTTTTTCCCCATAGTTAAATTGTAGCAAAAAATCACTATATACGCGTATATCTGCAACGCGGAATTCTTTCCTTGAAATGTTTATTCCTGATGTACGCGGGGAGCGCTCTTGAGGACTTATGAGGCTGCGCAGTGGAGCCTCTCGACAGGCCGGAAAAGCTGATCAATAATGCGACACACACCGTAGCCCCGGAGACGGGCCTGCGGTCAAAAGTCACCCCTTCTCTTCAATCATAAAACGCGGCTCGCGGATGGATTCTCCTTTGCAGACCGGGCACTTTCCCGGCCTTTTGAGCTTTTCCCGCTTGGCAAAAACAAAACCGCACTTTTTGCATTCCGCGGGCATGATGACCAGACGCCGGCCTGACAGGGCGATTGTCTTTTTAATGTGATCGAGATGAGCGGCCACATCGCGCTCCGGGATGCCGGCTGCCGCAGAAAGGTCGCGGGCTGAAGACGGCCCCTCCGCAAGCGCGGCGATAATTTCCTGCCGGACGGTATCGAGCATCGCGGGAGGCGGGATCGGTCCCCGGCTTTTTTCTTTCATCATGGCCTCCGACAAATTATACCGTAAACCAACGCGCCTTCGCAGTTTAACGGCTGGCGTTTTCTTAAAATTGCAGCCATCCCCATCGGTAGCGTCAAGACTTATGTGTAAATTCCCTCAAGGGTTTTATATCCCATTGGCTGTTTAAGTGATTTAGAACTGTGTACACTATTCTTTCAATACTTTGGCTGTTATTAAAACAGGTCATCGGGCGAGTCCTGCGTCTGACTTCCCGGAAGGCCCGTTCGATCACATTCGTCGTACGGAGTTTCTTGCGCATCTCCTCGGGA
>DASWAB010000339.1:0-10444 GCA_036391375.1 Nitrospirota bacterium | reverse complement strand
TCACGACGGGCTGGATAGATGCCGGGAACCATCTGACCGCCGCGCAGATTATTGCGCTGCGGGACGCGGGGTGGGAGATCATGAGCCACACGGTCTCTCATCCCAACCTGCGGTCATTGACGGCCGCTGAGATCGAGACTGAACTCTCAAAATCAAAAAACGCGCTTGAAGCCCTGGGCGTGACGATCCACAACCTCGTGTATCCCTACAATAAAAGCAATGAACAGGTAAGGCAGATAGCCCGGAAATACTATCGCTCCGGCAGGGGAGGGGGCAACGAGGCGAACGGCGCGTTCATCGATCCCTACGAACTCCGGTCATTTACCAGCAGGCAGGACCTTGCGAAAATCGAGAAGGCAGTCGACCGCGCCAATGCGGAAAAAAGCTGGATGATTATCTACCATCATGATATTGACGCCAAGATCACGCTGACGAACAAAAAGGGAACTTTTTCGCGCGGAGAACAGCTTGTTTTCAGCCCTTCTGGCGCGCAGGGGAGATACATCCGTGACGCGTGGTTTCTTTCGGCCGGCTTCATGCACATGGCCCCTCTTACAGGGACGCCCCGGCCGGGCGATACCATCGTCGGCCGGACGAGCGGCGCCTCTGCGCGGCTCAGCCATGTGGCTTTTAACGACCGGGAGATGATCAGCGAACTTCTTCATTACGTCCGTGTCAGACACCCGGACATGAAGATCGTCACGATCGATCAGGCCCTGGACATCCTCGGCATTCCAAAACAGGATGCAAGCTCGCATGAATGATGAAGCCATCCTGATAACCGGCATGGGCGCGATCTCCGCGGCGGGCAACGGCATCGCAGAAACGCTTGCCGCTTTTGAACGGGGGGCGCGGAATGGAGGGCCGGTGTCTCTTTTTCGCACCGCGCTCACGTATCCCGTGTTTGAAGTAAAGCGTTTTCCCCAAGAATATGCCCGGGAAGGCCAGCGGACCCTGGACCTGGCGCTCATTGCCGTCGACCAGGCGCTCAAAGACGCAGGTCTCATCGACCCCTTCGGATTCCGCGTGGGTGTCTGCATGGGGACGACCGTGGCGAGCCAACTGAACGATCTCGCCTTCTACCGGTCGTACCGCGAACAGGGGACGGCGCCCCTGGCGCCCGCTGACCGTTTTTTAAAAGGGAACCTTGCCGCGGTCATCGCACAAAGGCTCAAGGCGCGCGGGCCGGCGCTCACGGTCGTGAACGCCTGCTCTTCCGGCACCGATGCAATCGGCGCGGCGCTCTCCTGGCTCAGGAGCGACCTCTGCGACATCGTGATAGCCGGGGGCGCCGACGAATTGAACCATGTCCCCTATTGCGGGTTCGCTTCGCTCGGCATTATGAACGACGGCCTGTGCTCGCCCTTCGATCGCGACCGGAAAGGATTGAATCTCGGTGAAGGCGCGGGCGTTCTCGTCCTCGAACAAAAACGCGCAGCGAAAAAGCGGAACGCAGCATCCCACCTTACTCTTCTCGGATACGGCTCATCAAGCGACGCCTATCACCTTACCGCCCCTCATCCGGAAGGCGTGGGGCTGAAAGCGTCGCTCCAGGCTGCCCTGGCGGAGGCGCAAATCACGCCTGACGACATCTGCTTTGTGAACGCCCATGGAACAGGCACAAAGGACAACGACCAGGTCGAAGGAAAGATCCTTGCGGAAGCATTCGGTCCAGGCCTTGCGATGCTTTCAACCAAAGGATACACCGGACACACCCTGGGCGCGGCCGGCGGTCTCGAAGCCGTGTTCACGGCTGCGGGTCTTCGCGCGGGATGGATACCGCCGAGCATTGGTTTTGAGAACCCGGATACGGCCATCCCTCTCTCTCCGGTCCGGGAGAAAACCGCTGTTGGCGGGCGCTATGCGGTCTCGACCTCGCTGGCCTTCGGGGGGAACAACGCCGCTCTTGTGATAGGACTGGAGGGCGGCGCGTGAATATCCTCGGGATCGGCATGATCTTTTCGCGTGGCCTCGGCATTGCTTGCTTCGAAAAAGCCCTGCAAGACGGATGGAGAAAACCCGGAGAAATCGAAGTTGCTCATGGTGCAGGCCGGAACTATCCGGTTTACCTGGCAGGCCTCGAAACGGTACAAGGCAAGACCCTGCTTAAAAAGATCCGCCGCTCGGACAAACTGGCCAAGATGTCCGCACTGGCCGCTGCGGACGCGCTCGTGGACGGGGGAATCGGCGGCCTTCGTGACAAACGGGTCGGCGTGATCATCGCAACAGCCTTCGGCGCGCACGTGACGACCTTTTCCTTCCTGGACGACATCCTCGACTACGGGGATGCCGCAGTCTCACCCACAACGTTTTCGAACTCGGTCCATAATGCGGCCGCTTCCTATGTTTCTTTATCCCTCGACATCCAGGGGCCGACCCTGACTGTTACGCAATTCCAGTTTTCCTTTCAGGCAGCGATGCAGCTCGCGCAAACCTGGCTCGATCAGGGACGCTGCGATTATCTCCTTGTGGGGGCGGTTGACCAGTACGGAGATGTGCTGAGATACGTCGCGGACCGCAAACTCGCGATTGCTGAGGACGGGAAAATCAAACCATTCGCTTTCAATCCGACCTGCTATGTGCCCGGAGAAGGGGCCGTGTTTTTCCTTCTGAGCGGAGAAGATCGGGGGAAGTCTTATTGCCGGGTCGATGCCGTCCATACCTATGACGATCCGCTTCACGGCAAGCCCGTTGATATCAATATCATAGACGCGGACGGCATGCTGCCCGACGAGTCCGCATACCTGCCATCCCTGTCACCGGACATTCCGTCCGCGGCCTACTCGCCGCTTTTCGGCAGCATGATGATCGGGAGCGCCTTCAACGCGGCCGCGGGCGCGCTGATGATAAAGCGGCAAACGCGCTATGCCTCGCCGGTGCAGGACAATCCGCACGGCATTTGCATTCTCACGGAAACAGGGGAAGCGCGCATCGAAGCGATCCGCTGTATGGGAATCGACTGTTCCCAGGCGAAATCCGCGATCTATCTGACTTCCGCGTAACAGCGCAGTTCCCGCTCGTGCCATCATGTCATCCCTCTGGATGGCGAACTATTCACCGCTCACCGGCGAATGATGCTCGGGCGCGACCCGCCGGAAGCCTGTAAAATATGTCCGCGATTTTAGCAAGGAGCGGTCCTGAGGATTCTTTTTGTTGATTTCAATTCCTGTATCCGGTATAATTCCACCCGTAAAAATTGAAGGTTTGCAGTTTTTTTGGTTGATCCATTCAAACGACGTTCTTCGCAGGAAGAACATGGTCTGGAAAGGATTTCCACAGGATGGCGGTACAGGAAACAGGCAAAAAAATGACGCGGCAAGAAATCGAGGGCGCCTTGGCTGAGGGCATCGCCACCATTATTTCAGCAGAGAAAAAAGCGCTGGCTTTTGACCAACCCTTCCACGATCTGGGGGTCGACTCTCTGGGATTCGTCGAGCTACTCGTTTTTATTGAGAAAACCTTTAAGCTTCAGCTCATCCAATCGGACCTCACGAGAAAAGACTTCGAGACAATCCGGTCCCTGGCGTCCTTTATCCATAAAAATCTGTAATACCATATGATCTCCGAGTATTTATCAGTCAAGAACAAGTATTATCTGAACGGCTTCGACTGGGTGATGGGGAGCATCGACCTCATCATGAAAAACACGACCTGCGCGGGGAACGCATCGCAGATCGTTTTCATGCTCGATGCCCCTCCGGACGAGGCGCTTGTGCGCGAGGCGCTCGGGCGGTTCCTGCGGCTCTTCCCGGTCATCAACGGCAGTGTGTCCCGCCACTGGACTCTCACCCCGTACTGGAAAATGCCGGGGAAGAGCGAGGAGCGTCCCGTCCCCCTGACGGTTACGCGCCTCGACGCGGCATCCGCGCAATCAAAGGTCCTCGCGGCCCTGACTGATCTCATCAACACTCCGTTTACGAGCAAAAGCGACCACCTGGCGTTTCATCTTGTCTATGGGAAGAACGAACAGTGTCTGGCCCTGACGTTCGACCACCGGCTCTTCGACGCCCGGGGGGCCGAGTCTTTTGTCGGATTGTTCCAGAAGTTTCTTGCTTCGAACTACGATCCCGCCGTCGCCGCGGACATCAGGCTGACGCAAGGGTTCGATCTCACGGGGTGGAAAAGCAAGTTTCTCGCCGGACAGGCCGTGAACCGCAAGGTTCTCGCGCTTTCCCAAAGCGCGATGCGGACTATGCCGATACATTTGAACGGTGGAGCGCCCGGCTTCCGGTATCGCGTCATAGCTTTCGACCGTGAGGAGACAAAGCGGATCACGAACACCGCCTTTGATGAGGCGGGCTACCTTATGCTTTTGCCGTATCTCTTCAGCCGTGTAGCAGAGGGGCTGCACCGTCTGTTCGAGCGCCGCGGAGCGCCGTCGGGCGCGTATGTGGTGCCGGTTTCGACGGACATGCGGACCGCGAAGGACATCCGGGAAGAAATTTTCTTCAACCACAATTCCATGTTTTTCTTTCAGATAAAACCTGAGGACCTGGGCGACCGGAAGCGGCTGGCCGCGTCGATACGAGGTCAATGGTATGATCAGATCCAGAACAAGTTCCCGCAGAAACTTCTGGCTGCCTCGGCCCTCATGCGTATCGCGCCGCTGCCTTTCCTTAAGCGCTTTTTACGCCTTCCCCTGGGGGGGAATATTGCCTCGTTCTGCTTCTCCCATGTGAGCAAGGATTCATTCGTTTCCGCTGACCTCCTGGGCGCCAGGATCGTCAATATGTTTCACATGCCCCGCACACCCGTGCCTCCCGGGATCGGCGTCTTTTTCAATACCTATGGCGAACGGCTGAACGCGACAATCTCCTGTCTCGACGGTTTGTTCACCGGTGACGAACTGGATATGCTGGAGGAGGACCTGCGAGGCAGCCTTTGAATGGGGGAACCGGGGACATAATCGTTTGTGACGTGCTCGTGGCCGGCGGGGGCGTTGCCGGCGTAGCGGCGGCGGTGTCCGCCGCGCGGGGCGGGTGCCGGGTCATTTTGATTGAGAAAGAAAAAATGCTCGGTGGCATCGGCGTCCGCGGCATGCTCCGGACGATCTGCGGGCTCTACCTAAACGGCAGTTCGGAACCGCCGGACACGCTGAACCCGGGGCTCGTGCGGGAAATCGTTTTGAACCTGCGGGCGCTTGCTCCGGGCCGGACGATTCAGAGGATCGGGAAGGTTTTCGTCCTTCCTTACGCGTCCGCCCACCTTGCAAACGTTTTCGCTTCGGTATGCCGGAACGAGCCAAAACTCACGGTGGTTCCCGAGGCCTCGGCAATCTCCGTTACGGCTGATTCGGGGACCATATCCGAGGTCGTTGTCTTTCGAAACGGAACACAGCAGGCCATCAGGCCGCATGCGGTGATCGACTGCACCGGGAGCGGGGATATCGGCTTTCTTGCCGGGGCGGAGTTCGACCTTGCTCCACAAAGCGAGATACAACTGGCCGGCTGCACGGTCCATCTGAAAGGAATCCAGGAATGCGACCGGGGGCTTGCAGTCAAGGTCCCGTATGTCCTGGCCGAAGCGGTAAAGAACGGCGAGCTTGCACCGGCAACACGGTATACCACGTTCAGCGCCGGAGACGCGCCTGGCGAGGGGTTCCTCAAGCTCAGCATGGAAGGGGCGGACAGCCCTGAACGCGAACAACGGACGCAGGAAGAAATAACGAAAGCAATGCGCGTTCTTTCTCTGCGGCTTCCGGTATTTCGAAGCGCGGCCGTTGTCGAAGTTTCGGGCGTGCTGGACCGTGAGGGCAGAAGGGTGCGCGGCGAGTACATCCTGACGGGTGAGGACGTGCTTGCCGCAAAAAAGTTTCCGGACGGCGTCGTAAAAAATTCCTGGCCCATCGAGCTTTGGGACCGCTCCAGAGGAACGATATATCGTTACGTATCTGACGGCGATTATTACGAGATCCCGTTTCGCTGTCTCAGGGTAAAAGGCTTTCAAAATTTTTTGATTGCGGGCCGCTGTATTTCGGCCACTCACGAGGCCCTGGGGTCAACGCGCGTGATGGGCGCCTGCATGGCGCTGGGTGACGTTGCCGGCAGCGCCGCGGCAACGCTGGTAAAGACGGGAAGATACCCTGACTTTAACAAGCGGTAACATTTTTTAGATTTCCACAGAGAGCACAGAGGGAGAGTTATCGCATGACAAAAACGAGCGCATTCGCGAAGAAGCCGGAGAATCGGGCCTACGGAAAGAACCGGCCCCTGACGATTCTGCTCATCAAGCCGCATTCGCACCTCCTGGTGGCGAGGCGGCTTCAGGATTTCCTGCATCTTGAGCCCCTCGAACTCGAGATCGTGGCCGGAGGCGTGCCGCAGGAGGACGCGGTATTCATCGATGACATCGCGCTGGAAAAGGACCCGGTCGCCTTTTTCGAGCAGCGGGCGCAGGCGCTCCAACCCGACATCATCGGCTTCACGGCATACAGCACCCAGGCCGCCATCGTCAAGGACCTCGCCCGGCGTGCAAAGAAGATCGTTCCCGGCGTCCTTACCGTCGCCGGAGGAATCCACGCCACGATCATTCCGGCGGATTACGCCGGCTCGGAGCTCGATCTGGTCGTTCGCGGCGAAGGGGGGACTGCCTTCGCAGGGATTGTAAAGCGCTTCAAAAAGGGGGAGCCGTTGGAAGCCGGGGACTCCGTCCTCGCCGTGCAAGACCCGGCCTTCGTGCAGAAGGCAGGCGCCAAGCCGCCGCTTTTTCCTGCGGTCGAAGAAATCCCGCGGCCCAGGCGCGACCTCGTAAAGCGCAAGCGTTATTTCTCGGTCTGGACCTCGCCGGACGGCAGCAATCGTCTCGAAACCATGTATCCGAGCATCGCAACGATCAGGACCTCCACGGGCTGCGCCTTCAACTGCGCCTTCTGCGTGGTGCATCACATGATGAACGGCAGGTATCTTCAGCGGTCTCCGGAAGATGTCGTGGACGAGATTTCGCAGATCGGGGAGGACTACATTTACTTCGTTGACGACGAGACCTTCCTGAACCCCAGGCGGCTCACCGAGATCGCGAACCTCCTGAAGGCGCGCGGCATCAGGAAGAAGTACGTGAGCTGGGCCCGCGCGGACACGATCGTGCGCCACCCCGAACTCTTCCGGCTTTGGAAAGAGGTGGGGCTCCATATCGTATATGTGGGGCTCGAAGCAATGGACGAGACGCGCCTGGCGGACTACAACAAGCGAACGACGGTGGAGACGAACAAAAAAGCCGTACAGATTCTGAGAGAGGCCGGAATCCTGCTCCACGGCTCCCTCATGGTGGACCCCGGGTTCACGGTGGAGGACTTCCGGAGGGTCGAGAAGGTTATCATGGACCTCATCCCGGCGGAAGTCTCCTTCACGGTTTTTTCTCCGTCGCCGGGCACCGAGCTGTGGCACAAACACAGGAACGATTTCATCTGCGACCCCTACCTCTACTACGACTGCATGCATACCGTGCTGCCGACCCGGATGGACATGCCCCGCTTTTACGCGCATTTCGCCCGGCTCTACAGCCTCGGCTGGCGGTACAACCCGCTGCGGCTGAACAAAACGAAAGTCCCTTTCCGGGAGATGGTCAGGAGCATCGTCAACGGCACGAAGTACGTCATCGCCATGCGCAATATCTACAAGGACTACCTGCCGAAAAAGGGTTGAGCTCAGCCGTGATGGCATTTTCTCTTTCATGAACATATTCGACATCATAAGACAGGAAACGGAAGCGATCAGAAGCAGGACCGCGGTCATCGAGGGGGGAGAAAGCGTCACCTACAGCGGCCTGATCTCTTCTGCGGAATTGCTCGCCGACTCGCTGCGCCAAAAAGGCGTTTCCCGTCTCCATAAAGTCGGGCTTCTCTGCGACGACAGCATCGACTACATCACGGCGAGCCTTGCGATCCTGTCCCTTTCGGCGGCCATCGTGCCGATATCACCCGAGCAGTCGCCTGAGGAGATCGAGACCGTGATCGACAGGATCGATGTCGATTATATCCTTGCTGAGCCGAGGATGAGGCCTGGCTGGAATGGCGACACCCTTCAGTCGAAAGGACTTTTCAAAAAAGAATTCCTTATCGTCAAGCGGACGACGAGGGAGCGTCCAAAACCGGAATATTTCCGGATGAACCCCGCCTTCATCCGCTTCAGTTCGGGGACCACCGGGACAAGCAAGGGCGTCGTCCTCTCGCACGAGGCGATCGTCGAGCGGACCGACGCTGCGGACAGGGGCCTGCGGGTAACAGAGAAAGATACCGTGCTTTGGGTGCTGTCCATGAGTTTTCATTTCGTGGTCACGATTCTGCTCTTTCTCCGTCGCGGTGCGACCATCATATTGTGCGGGCGGCGTTTTCCGGAATCGATCGTCAGGGGGATCAAAGAACATCACGGCACGTTTATCTATGCCTCGCCTTTCCATTACAGCCTGCTTTCCCGGAGCGACGCATTGACCAAGGATGATCTCAGGGAAATCCGGGTTGCCGTGTCTACGGCGATGAAGCTTCCCCCTCAAGCGGCCGAGGATTTTTTTTTAAAGTTCGGCTTCGAGCTGACCGAGGCGTACGGCATCATCGAAGTCGGCCTGCCTTTCGTCCGCCTTTCAGGAGGGGAGGACAAACGGGGCTCCGTGGGGAAGCCGCTGCCTGACTTCGAGATCAAGCTTGACAACAAGGACAAGGAAGGCGTGGGCGAAATCCGGATCCGGGGCAAGGGCATGCTCGACGCCTACTATTCTCCCTGGCAGAGCAGGGATGATATCCTTGTCGACGGCTGGTTCAGGACCGGCGATCTCGGCTGGATCGACCGCGACGGGTTCCTCTTCATCGTGGGCAGGGGAAAAGACGTCGTCAATTTCGTGGGCATGAAGGTCTTTCCCCAGGAAGTTGAAGACGTGCTCAATCGCCATCCGCTGGTGAAGGAGTCGCTCGTCTACGGCGCGCCACACCCTGTTTACGGCCAGCTTCCGGTGGCGAGTATCGTCCTCAAAGGAGGAGAGAAACCGGATCTGAACGATTTGCGGAGGTTCTGCTACCAGCATCTTGCCCAGTACAAGGTGCCGAAGGAATTTGAGCTCGTGGACAGCCTTCCGAAAACGGCGAGCGGTAAAATAAAGCGGTCCCCGAATGTTCACTCCCCCTCATAGCTGCCGGCCCACCACCTTTTGTTGACAAATAAGGTACTTTCTTGTATTCTGAACACTGATGTCCGGTAAAAATTAAAAAGGCATGGCCTGTAAACCTTTCTTGTTGGATAATAGGATTCGCCAGAACACTATTCCAGCAAGGAGGAACAAGCCATGCGCAAGTTGGAAACGATCTTCGGAGAACTGCTGAAACTTGTACCGAGATATCAGTTCGAAAAAGCCGTACAGCAGCACCAGGGAGACCGGTACGTCAAGTCCTATACGACGTGGCAACAGTATATCACGATTCTGTTCTCCCAGGTCAAGCAAAAAGACAGCATCCGGGATATCATAACGGGGCTGGAAGCCAACGAGTCCCGCTGGTACCATCTGGGGCTCACCGGCGTTCATCGAAGCACGTTCTCGGATGCCAACAACAAACGCAGTTTTCAGATATTTGAGGATCTGTTCTATCATCTTCTGTCTCGCTGCAAGGACTTGACGCCGAAACATCGGTTCAAGTTTAAAAATGAGCTGTACTCGATCGATGCATCAGTGATTGATCTTTGTCTCTCGGTCTTTCCCTGGGCTAAGTTCCGGAAGACCAAAGGGGCGATTAAGATGCATTGTCTCTATGACCATTCCGGGGCGATGCCGTCGTTTGTAACGATCACCGATGGGAAGAAGCATGATGTCACGGTGGCGAAGGAAGTCGGTTTCCCCCTCTCCCCGGACAGCATCGTTTCCATGGATCGGGCCTATATCGACTACAAATGGCTGAATTCACTGGACGAAAAGCGCGTCTGGTTCGTTACCCGCGCCAAGTCCAATATCGATTGCGTCGTTACCGGACAGCATCCGGTTTCCGGGAAAGGGGTCCGGAAAGATCAAATGATTCTTTTAGCCGGACCCCGGACGAAACACCATTATCCCAAAGAACTTCGGATGATCGAGTTCTATGATGAGGAAACCAAGAAGCACCTGACGTTCCTCACCAATAATATGAAACTCGCGGCATCAACGATAGCTGCGATTTATAAGTCCCGATGGCAGATTGAACTGTTCTTCAAGTGGATCAAACAGAACCTGAAGATCAAATCGTTTCTCGGGACCAGCAAAAATGCCGTAATGACTCAAATCTGGGTGGCAATGAGCTATTACTTGCTGCTCACGTATATTAAGTACCAGACGAAATATGCTCATTCCCTGCTGACCTTAAGTCGTCTTATCAGGGAAACGCTTTTCGAACGAAAAAACATTATCGATATTCTTACACTGAAACCTGAACGACTCTTAGCTGTTCAGGATGAACCCATACAAGGGGTCCTATTTTAACCGGACAGTAATG
>DASWAB010000338.1:0-3968 GCA_036391375.1 Nitrospirota bacterium | reverse complement strand
TTGTCCATCCCTGTAAAACCCAGCACCGGACCGGCGAGGGTCTTCTTCGGATAGAACCTTCTCGGCTCGAGCCTGATGCCGATTTCCTTGGAGCCGAACCCCTTCACTTTTTCAGCCTTGTCCGGCGCCACCTTGCGGCTGAGCCAGACGAACTGTTTGTCGCCGGAGAGTCTTCGTTCGAGGGCGCGCGGGTCTTCCCGCAGGATCCGGGAGAGCCGCTGCGCGAGCACGCGTGGATTGTTGATCTCCGACGGCACGCCATAGATGGAGTCCACATCGACGCTCACGGCAAGCTCCCTGCCCATGCGGTCATAAATGGTCCCCCGCTTCGGTTCGATCTTTACTACGCGCTCCTGCTGACGTTCCGCGCGGGACGCAAGTTCGGCGTGTTCATAAACCTGGAGATAGGCAAGCCGCATCGCCACGAGCGCGAAACCCGCGCCCAGAAGCAGCAAGACAACACGTATTCTCCCCGGTTTGTCCATGCCGTTATTTGACAGCCGCCTTTCTTTTCACGACGACGACGTTCTCTTTTGCCGGCCGTATCATGCCCAGGCGCTTTGTCGCGAGCTCCTCAATGCGCGCGGGAGACGACAGGCTCGACGCCTCGATCAAAAGCGAGCGGTTTTCCCGCTCCAATTCCTGCTTCTCGCGCTCCAGGGCATCGATCCGGTACCCGAGCCGCATGAGCTTCACCTTGCCGCCCACATAGAAGAGCAGGCAGGAGACGGCAAGGAGGAAGATGAAAATCCGTTTCAGGTTTCCCCGTTTGCCGCGGGCAAACACGAGAGAGCCTATGTAGCCAGCGCGAGTAGTCATGATTTTTTACCTCGAATCAACTCCGGTTTTCCGCCATGCCGCCAATGTTCCAGCCGCGCTCACGCGCACCCCCGCGGCCGTTTTGATTACAGCTTTTCCGCCGCCCGAAGCTTCGCGCTCCGCGCCGCCGGGTTTCTCTCCACTTCCTCAGGTCCCGGCACGACCGGCCGCCGGGTAATAATCCTGAGAACAGGCTTTCTCCCGCAGGCGCAGACGGGCATTTTGGGCGGACAGATGCATCCCCTGGCTTCCTTCACAAAGGATTGCTTCACGATCCGGTCCTCAAGCGAATGGAACGTTATTACCGCGATCCTTCCTCCGGGCTTAACGAACGGGATGACATTGTCCAGTCCTTCCCGCAGGGACCCCATCTCGTCGTTGACCGCGATCCGCAGGGCCTGGAACGTCCGCGTGGCGGGATGGATGCGCCGGGGAGGGTAGGGGGGAAATACACTCGAAACAATTTCGGCAAGCTGAATCGTACGGGTGATGGGCCCCTGGGCCCTCGCCTTTTCTATGGCCCTTGCTATGGCTCCCGCGCGCGTCTCTTCTCCGAATTCGCGGATGATTTGCTGAAGTTCCTTCCGGGAAAGAGCATTCACCAGGTCCGCTGCGCTCTGCGGACTGTTCGCGTCCATGCGCATATCGAGCGGTCCATCCAGAAGGAAGCTGAATCCCCGCTCCGGTGACTTGAGCTGAAACCAGGAAACGCCGAGATCAAGCAGCACGCCGTCCACTGCCGGGCATCCCAGCCCGGACAAGACCGCGGGCAGGCTCCGGTAGTTGGCCTGGCGGATGATGACGCGGCTGCCGTAGGCGGCGAGATTCACCGAGGACCGTTCCACGGCATCGGCGTCCTGGTCAAGACCGATCACGACGCCGTCCGGCGCCGAGCGCTTCAGGATTTCCGCCGCGTGTCCGCCGGCCCCGAGCGTCCCGTCCACATACACACCGCCGCTCCTGGGCGCAAGCAGCTCGACTGCCTCGCGGAGCAGGACGGGAACGTGAACCACGTGCGGAGCGCCGGGTTCGGAGTGCGGAGTATCTGTTATTCCCTTCTTTCCGTCACCTGATTCCGCACTTCGCATTCCACACTCCGCGCTTCAGAGTCCCAGCGGCAGGTTTGTCGCCGGTTTGGAAACCCCGAAGCTCTTGGCCGCCTGCGCCGCCGTATCGAACACCTGGAATTCTTCCAGCACGCCGGTGGTGCGGAAAATATTTTTGATATAGTCCGACATGCCCGCGAGCCTGATATCGCCGCCGAAAGAAAAAAGCCGCTTCTTCTCCTCGACCAGGGCCGGAAGGATCGTAAAGTGAATGTGCTCCACGGACTCAAAGTTCAGGATCAGGCCGTACATTTCTCCCTTGATGAGCTGGCCGATGACACGATTGATCTCGGCCATCATTGCGGCGTCGATCTCGCCTTCCAGGTTCATCTGATATACTTTGAGTTTCCGTTCCATGCTATAGGCCCAGCGCGGCGAGCGCCTCCGCGATCTTGTCGCCGTTCCGGGAATTCCGCGCCTCCCACGCCTTCACGTCCCATATCTCGATCTTGTCGATGAGTCCGACGAGCGTCACGCTCTTCGTGATCCCCGCGTGCTCGCGGTGCGCCGGCGGGATAAGAATGCGGCCCTGCTTGTCAAGCTCGCACTCGGTGGCAGAAGAGAGGAGAAAGCGCCTGAAGTCCTTCGCCTCCTGCTTCACCAGCGAAAGCGTCTTGATTTTTTCCTCGAGCTTTTCCCATTCCTCAAGCGGGTAGACGGTGAGACACTGGTCATAATCCATGGCGAGCACGAGATTGCCGTCGTACCTGTCCGCGATGATGTCGCGGAACTTCGACGGCACGCTTACCCTGCCCTTGGAATCAACGGAATGTTCAAAGCTGCCTCGAAACATGGGCCTCCCCAGCCAACCCACCATTTCCCACTTTATACCACTTGCTTGCCAAAGTATATCTTTCACGAGTATGGATGTCAAGAAAAATATTAATTTTTGAGATGTTACATAGTGGGATGCAAAAGTTTGCAAACGGTTTTTTTCGGAGTGACAATCTTCCGGAAAAAAAGTATCATGGGCAACATGAATGCCGATTATTTCCTCACCGTTGATGACGCTCACATCAAGCGGGAGAAAGCAAAGGCGCGCGAACTGCGCGAATCTCAGTGGTGGAAAAGAAAACGCTCCGCGGGCATTTGCTACTATTGCGGCGGAAAATTCAAGCCTGCTGAATTAACGATGGACCACTTGGTTCCGATCGTGCGCGGCGGGAAATCCGTGCAGGGGAATCTCGTGCCGGCGTGCAAGGAGTGCAACAACAAGAAAAAATATCTCCTCCCCGCTGAGTGGGAGGAGTATCTGGAGGCGCTGAAAAAGGACTAAACCCCGTTAGAGAACAAGTCTCTCATAACCACACTCATGGGGAGACCGACGCCTTCTCTAACGGGGTAAAATACTTCTCGCTTTTTTCCCCCTGATCGTGTATAGTTTGTCCCAACGGAATAAACATCATTGGCTCGTCCTGACCCTTCCTCGCGCCTCATCATCGCAGGGTTCCCGGTTGGAGACGTTTTGGAACCCGGCGGCAATCCCGGCCACACGATATCCGCTTCATTAACAATGGTTCATCACAATACACAGGCCCGCCCGTGGCAGGCGGGGCCATGAAAGGGAGTACTATGTCATTTCAGAAGTTCAATCTTCAGCCGGCCCTGCTGCGCGCAGTCGCCGCGTGCGGGTATGAGACCCCCACGGACATCCAACGGAAGGCCATCCCCGCGGCCCTGGAAGGCCGCGACCTGGTCGCCTCGGCCCAGACCGGCACGGGCAAGACAGCGGCCTTTGTGCTGCCGTCGCTCCACCGCATGCATGCGTCGCCGCCTGCCCACGCCTCGCGCGCCCGCAGGCCGCGGATGCTCGTGCTTGCGCCCACGCGGGAGCTTGCCGCGCAGGTCGGCGAAAGCGTGCGCATGTTGGGAAAACATCTGCCGTTTAAATCAACTACGATCTTCGGCGGGGTGGGGCTTGAGCCCCAGATCAGGACGCTTCGCATGGGCGTCGATATCCTCGTTGCAACGCCCGGCCGTCTCCTCGACCTCGCGGACCGGCGGGCAGCGGACCTCTCGGCCGTTGAGATTCTGGTGCTCGAT
>DASWAB010000337.1:0-2520 GCA_036391375.1 Nitrospirota bacterium | reverse complement strand
AAGTCTGTGAGTTCACCCTCCCGACAAATTCCTCGATCCGTTTGGGCGGGCTTCCCACTGCGCGAATCATGGTAGGTTTTTGGATGTGCCGCATCTGGTCCTCCGGAAAGTCATAAATTTCTTTTTCTCACTCGGTTCCTGATGATCGTTTGGTACTTCGCCGGGTCTCCTTGAAAAAACATTCCCGGGCCTTTCACATACTCCTCCTCGTGGAGCCCCACGATTTCATAGCCTTGCCGGTCAACGAATCGATGCAGTTTTTGTATGGTCGTCGTTTCCTCTGCATACGGCCCGACGTGAAGGATTTCCGCGACCTCCCCGTATTCCCACGTGACAACCCGGACTTGATACCCGGACTCCGGGTCCGCCTGAGACGGTGAGGCCGCGCTGTCCGGGACCGGCAGGGCGTAGTATCCCGTCCAGGAAGATTTCACGTTGACATCTCCCGCCCACCGCGCGCGCGGGGCCTGCTTCAAATTCTTCGCGACGCCCGGAACCTTGAAGTAACTTTTGAACAAGAGCTTGAACGCCTTGCTCCCGACGACGTTCGGGTCGCCTGCAGCCACGACTTCGAGCATTTTCTGGTCCGGCATTTTCGTGATTCGCGGTTCTTTCAGAAATTCGTATTTTGCCGGGTCGGGTCCCTCGAAAAACAAAAACAACGCAACGGCAATCATAAATACGATGACAGCGGCAATTCCGTACAATGGGTAAGTTCTTTTCCGCATCGCGTTCGAGCCTCCTTTGGTCATGGACTCCTGCAAGATCAAGCGGGAGGTATCCCCCTTAAAATGCTCACTGGTCCTTGTTGCTGCCATAATAAACCGCCGCATCATACGCAGCCGTGCGTGTACCAGAAATCCGCCGAAAAACAATATCAGGTTTTGCCTTTCTCCAGGCAGATCAGCATGACCCCGGCGCTCTGCGGCTTCCGCCCGAACTCCCGATACCCAAGCTTTGCGTAAAAAGCAAGGTTCCTTTCGCTCTTGTGCCCGGTGTACAATTCATACCGCTGTACGCTGCAAAATTTCTTCTCCATGGCATGCATAAGCGTTTTTCCGATGCCCCTGTTTTGATATCCGGAATGAACGATCAACCGGGAAATGTGGCACGTATCATTTTCCACCCGGCCTCTGACTGAACCGAGTATCTCGCCATTATGGACCGCTTTCAGAAATGAATATGTTTTAAAATCCCGAATCAGCTCAGCCAGCGACTGGACCAGCGGAGGAAGCGCTAAATCATTATACAAAATCCCCTGGCCATGAAACGCGAGCTTCTGGATTTCCAATATCGCCGCTGCGTCTGATTCCTTTGCGTCGAGGATATCTATGGCGAGATGATCGTTTTTCATCGCGCGTTCATTGCCTGTTTGATGTCTTCAAGCAGATCATCCGCCTGTTCGATCCCAACCGACAACCGCAAAAGCGAATCGAAGATGCCGATCCTTCTGCGTTCCGCCGCAGAAATCTTGGCGTGTGAAGTGACCGCGGGAGCGCAGATGGTGGACTCGATACCGCCCAGACTCACGGCCGGCTTGATGATCCGCAGACCGCGCACGAAACGGTTTGGATCGACTTTCTCCTCATCCAGCTCGAACGAAAGCATGGCGCCGAACCCCGTCATTTGCGATTTTGCAAGCTCATGGTAACGGGAGCTTGCCAGGCCCGGGTAATTCACGCGTCGGACACTTTTATGCTTTTCCAGATATTGCGCGATGCGGCCCGCGTTTTCAGTCTGCCTGCCGACCCGGATCGCGAGCGTCATCATGCTTCGTTCGAGTAGCGCGCATGTTTGCGCATTCAAACTTCCGCCCAGGTTCCTGGCCGTGTCGCGTATCCGGGTTGCCTTTTCCCGTGACGTGACCGCGACCCCGCAGCAGATGTCGCTGTGGCCGCCCAGATATTTCGTGCCGCTGTGGACAACCACATCGATGCCAAGCGCGTACGGGTTTTGAAACAAGGACGTCGCGAACGTGTTGTCGATGATCGTCACTACGTTCCGCTCACGCGCGAACGACGCGACTTTCCGAATGTCGATCACGGAAAGAAGCGGGTTGGTCGGCGACTCGATCACGATGACCTTCGTGTTCTCTTTGACCGCATCGCAGACGGAATCCGCGTCAGTCGCGGCAAACGTGCACGCGATCCCCAGCCTGTCCAATTCACTCGAGGCCAAAGCGTGCGTCCCGCCGTACAATTCATCCATCATCAACACGTGGTCGCCCGCTCGGGTGAAAGCGAGGATTGCCGTACTCATCGCGGCCATTCCGGAGCTGAAAAGGATGCCGTCTTCCGCCCCTTCCAGCTCGCAGACCTTGGCGACAACGGCGTTCTGATTCGGCGTATTGAAGTAGCGCGGATACAAGGCGTGTTCCCTGTCGAGGTAATTGAACGCGGTGGAGGTGAATATCGGTGAGTTCACCCCGCCGGATATTGTATCATTGATTGCCCCGCTGTGTACGCACCGGGTCTCTTTTCTCATGACGTCTCTCCTATTGTCCTGTCCAGTTTGATTGTC
>DASWAB010000336.1:0-1751 GCA_036391375.1 Nitrospirota bacterium | reverse complement strand
TCTTCATTCTCGGCAATGCTGTTTTGCAGCCCCACGGACATCGCGTTCAGGCTTTCCGCGATCTCATCGAACTCTCCGGCGTGCTCCAGGTACAGTTTGTTGCCCACGGCCCCGCCCACAAGCGACCGGGAGAATGCGCCGATCTGCCGGGTGAGCCGGCGGATGCGCTCCATCTGTCCGATCGAAAAGAGGCCGGTTGCGAGCAGGATCGCCACGACCACCGCCAGCATTTTGATCCTGAGCGCGTTGACCGCGGCATCGAAAGTGCTGAGCTGCTTGCTGAGCCGGACAAAACCAACGGTCTTCCCGTCCCGCATGACCCTGGTCGCTGCGTACAGCAGTTCATCGTTCAAGGTTGCGCTGTGTCGCATCGACATCCCGCTGCCCTTCGTGAGGGCCTGCTGAATTTCCGGGCGTCCAAGGTGGTTTTTCATTTGAGAGGAATCTTTGTCCGAATCTCCGAGGACCTTGCCGTCGGGAGCAATCACCGTGACACGATACCCGGTCTGTTCCTTGAATTGCCTGCACAGGCTGTCGAGGGGGGAGGCGGAAGCGAACGGGACGTCGTTCGAGACGAGCAGCGCCTGCCCGAAGAGGTTCTTTCTGAGCTCCTCGAGGTAATGATTCCTTACGGCGGCCGTGATGGAGAGTTCGCTGAACAGCACTGCGGCAAGCATGATAAGAGCATACAGGAAGAAAAACCGTCCGAAAATGCGCCGCTTCATGGGGTGATGTCCACGTAGTAGCCCACTCCCCGGCGTGTCTTGAGGTAGGCGGGGTTCGCGGGGTCGTCCTCGATCTGGGTCCTGAGTCTCCTGATATGGACGTCGACGGTCCGGGGTTCGATGAACGCCTCGCCTTTCCACACTGCGTCAACCAGTTGCTCGCGGCTGAAGACCTTCCCCCTCCGCTCGACGAGATACAGGAGCAATTTAAATTCCGTCGCGCTGAGTTCCAGCGGGGCATTGCCTTTCGTGACGCTGAAGGTTTCCCGGTTAATCACGAGTTTGCCGATGCGGATGGTCTTCTCCGATGATTCTTTTTCTCCCGTTCTCCGCAAAACCGCCTTGATACGGGCAACGAGTTCCCGGGCGCTGAACGGTTTTGTCATGTAATCGTCGGCGCCGCTTTCCAGTCCCACAACCCTGTCCACTTCTTCCCCTTTTGCGGTCAGCATGATGATGGGCGTCGCGGCTGTTTTGGGGTCGTTTCTGATGATCCGGCAGAGTTCCACGCCCTGCATGCCGGGAAGCATCAGGTCGAGGACGACGAGATCGAATTTCCCCTTCCTGATCTTGTCGAGGGCCTCTTCGCCGTCCGTGGCCGCCGTGACCCGAAAGCCGTCTTTTTTCAGGTTGTAGGAAACGAGGTCCACGATATCCGGTTCGTCATCGACGATTAATATTTTATTTACCATGGGGTAGTTATAACATTAATCGCCGAAAGAATTCAAGAGGTCCCGGGAAATTTAACGGAAATGTAACATGCAAAAAAGAAAAGGAGCCGGCCCCCGGTCGACTCCTTTTGTCTATCGTTTTGCCAATGGCAGGCCAGGGCGGTTTCGAACCACCGGCCTCTACCGCGTCAAGGGGAGCAGGAAAGAGATGTTCTTTCCAGCCATGCCCCTCCCCGACCGGGGGAAATCCCGCGACAATTCAAAACGTTACTACAAGTGGCTCGAAATGTCCAGCGAAGAGATAGGATTTTTTATATCGCTGATGCCGGATTACGGATAGTGAAGGATGGATCTT
>DASWAB010000335.1:0-2446 GCA_036391375.1 Nitrospirota bacterium | reverse complement strand
CATTATCTCCCACCCTGAAAAACGCTATTGAGTTCTGAAGCTGCTCGGACTGCGACGACAATTCCTCCGCCGTCGATGACATTTCTTCCGCAGCGCCGGCATTCTGCTGGATCACCTGATTAAGCTGCTGGATCGCGTTGTTGATCTGGTCGGCTCCCGAAGCCTGCTCTCTCGACGACGCGCTGATCTCCTGGACCAGCTCTGAGGTCTTCTGGATGTCCGGCACAAGCTTCGTCAGCATCGCGCCCGCCCGCTCCGCCACCTCCACGCTCTTTCCGGAAATCTCGCTGATTTCCCCGGCGGCGACCTGGCTCCGTTCCGCAAGCTTCCTGACCTCCGCCGCCACCACGGCGAACCCCTTTCCGTGCTCGCCCGCCCGGGCCGCTTCTATGGCGGCGTTCAGGGCCAGCAGGTTCGTCTGACGAGCGATCTCCTCGATGATCGAGATCTTTTTCGCTATGTCCTTCATGGCGGCCACCGCTTCGGATACGGCCTTGCCACTCTCCAGGGCGTCATCCGCGCTCTTTATCGCAATTTTCTCGGTCTGGGACGCGTTGTCTGCGTTCTGCTTGATCGTGGCGTTCATCTCCTCGACCGACGATGAAGCTTCTTCCGCGGAGGCCGCCTGCTCGGTTGTGCCCTGCGACATCTGCTCGGCGCTGGCCGAAAGCTGCTGGCTCCCGCCCGCCACATTTTCAGCCGCCGTCTTTACATCGGCCACAATACCCTTCAAAATGCCAATCGTTTTATTTATCGCTTCAACGACTTGCCCGATCTCATCTTCACGTTCGGCCTTTAATTGCAGGGTAAGGTCGCCGTTGCTCATTTTCCCCATGTTCTCCACGAGCATATTCACCTGTTTCTCCAGATACATTTTCTGGTCATTGGCCTCCTTCTGCAGGCGTTTGACCTCGCTGATGTCGATGATGACCTCCATGCCCCCATAGGGCCTGCCCTTCTCATCGAGGAGGGCCGAACAGGCGGCCTGCACCGGGACCTTCAGGCCGTCCCGCGTCTCTGCCACGGTCTCGGCGTTAATTACCTGGCCCGTCCGCATGCAGTTCCTGATCGTACACCTGTCGGTGCCGCAAATCGGGGTTTTGCACAGCCGGCCGCAGTCCATCTTCCCCACGACCTCCTCGCGCCGGTACCCCATCGCCTTCAGCGCGGCGTCGTTGATCGAAGTGATCACAAGGTCCGTGTTCACCACGAACATGGGCGCGGCGATGCTTTTCAGGATGTTGTCGATCTCCCACCTGGCGCGCATCATTGCGGTCTGGTCGATGATGACCTCCATACCGCCGTAGACGTTCCCCTGTTCGTCAAGGAGCGCTGAGCAGGCCGCGCTGATGGGGACTTTCCGTCCGTCCCGCGTCTCGGCGACCGTTTCTCCGATGATCGGCGCTTTTGTGCGCATGCAGTTTTTAAGCGTACAGTTCGCAGTGCCGCAAAGCGGAGTCTTGGAAAGTTGCGCGCAGGTCATCTTTCCGACGACCTCGTCGCGCCGGTATCCCATCGCCTTGAGGGCGGCGTCGTTGATGTTCGTGATCAGGAGGTCGGGGTCCACGACGAACATAGGCGTGGCGATGGATTGCGGAATATTCTCGCTCTCCCACCTGGCGCGCACCATGTCGGTCTGATCGGTGACCACTTCCATGCCGCCGTAGACATTCCCCTGTTCGTCCACCATCGGTGAGCAGGCTGCGCGAATGGGGACCTTTCGTCCGTCCCTCGTTGTTGCAATTGTATCTCCGACAACCGTCTGTCCGGTGCGCATGCAGTTCTTCAGGGTGCAGCTCTCTGTATTGCACAATAGGGTTTTCTGAAATTCCGCGCAGGTCATCTTCCCGACCACTTCCTCCCGGCCATGCCCCATGAACGTAAGAGCCGCATCGTTCACGGCAGTGATCGTCAAATTTCTGTCGACGACGACCATCGGCGCCGCGCTGCACCTCAAAATCTCCTGCATCCGTTTCGCCTCGCGATGCGCCTCGGCGAGCTGTTGCTCGAACGCGTGCCTCTTTGCTGATACTTTCCCCTTTTCGTTCGTCTCTGCTTTCTTCGTTTTCTTTTTGATCTCTGCAGTTTTCAAAATTACTCCTTTCCTCCGTAGAAAAGATGGTTATTTGAATTCAAGCGTTTGAGATCTCGATGACGAATGGGCGTATCGCAAGCCGCGGCCCCTTCCAGCCGCCCCCCTATTTGCTTTCCTTTCTTCAGTCTGTTCTGACGCGGGCCCCTGCAATCCCGCGATCACAGGTTCGGCGCCTCACTCTCGTCCGCCGCTTTTTCCTGCGTCGCCTGAACCAGGGCCAATTCGTTGACGGAGAACACCTTGTCGATGTCCAGAATGATGATGAAATTATTGTCCCGCTTTCCCATCCCCCGGATGAACTCCGTGTCGAGCCTCGTCCCGATCTTCGGGGCCGGCTCGATATGCTCCGGA
>DASWAB010000334.1:0-7505 GCA_036391375.1 Nitrospirota bacterium | reverse complement strand
CGTGGCAGCGTACAACGTGAGCGGTGAGTTCTCGATGGTCAAGGCCGCGGCCCAGTTAGGCTGGATCGACGGCGAGCGCGTCATGATGGAGTCGCTCATCGCGATGAGGCGCGCCGGCGCGGACATGATCCTCACCTATTTCGCCAAGGAAGCGGCGGCCATTCTCCAGAAGTCCTGATCCGACGGGGCGCGGATTTCCGCGCTCTGTTTTTTCCCTCCACGTTGTCCTAAAAATGCCCCCATTCATTGATGAACTCCGTTGCGTACCTGTCGGATTTGGGATTGCGCAAAAAACGAAACATAACGCAACTTCCGATGGAAGTCCTTGCAATTTGGACCTCTCTGTACTATTCTCATGCTGCAATTTGAGATTCTTGGCGCCAGGGAGCAGGGATGCCTCACGGTCCGGAAGAACAGCGAGTGAATACATCGACCGTATGCTTGGATGGGGTAGGGTGCCTATACAACAATATTGTTGTTGAATGAATATGGATTTTATTGTAGAATTCTATGAGACGGAAACAGGGGCGTGCCCCGTGCGGGAATTTCTGGATGAGCTGAAGACCAGTGATCCGGATGACTTTGCCGCCGTGGTCGCCGGTCTGGCGAAACTGCGGAACCGGCAATACCACCGGGAGCCACTTTCCAAAGTGCTCGGAGGCGGGCTATATGAACTGCGCCATGTGGGCAAGCTCAACACACGCGTGCTCTGGTTCTTTGTGAAGAACCGCAGGATCGTTGCGGTGCACGGCATTCGAAATAAAGGCAGGGCCATTCCGGACCGGGACTTGGCTACTGCACGGGAACGGATGCGCGACTGGCTGAAAAGGGTAGAATGATGAAAAAGACCAATTTTGATAAATATCTCGACGAGCAATTAAAGGATCCGGAGTTCGCGGCCCGGTTCGAGCGTGCCGGGGAAGCGTGGGACGTTGCGCTCCAGATCGCCGCCCTTCGCACGCAGGCCGGGCTTTCTCAGAAGGACCTGGCAAAGCTCCTCAAAGTGACCCAGCAGCAGATCAGCAGGCTGGAATCGCCGGGCTACGAAGGTCATTCACTGAGCACGCTGCGGCGCGTTGCGAAGGTTCTGCACGCACGCGTGCGCGTCACGTTTGAGCCGGAGAAGAAAGCGGCGGGCATGCGGGTGGCGGAAGCCGCTGCGCGGTACGGAAGAGACGGGAAGGCGGGCGGAAGACACAAGTTGTAAAAGCACTAAATACATCAACGTTTCTCGACGCTCGCCTATTCAAAACCGGCATCGTCCAAAAACTATCAATGCAACGTTCAAGACGCGACCCTATAGCCTTCCTAAAAAAGCTTTGAACTCCGTTGCGAAGCAGTCAGACTTTGGGATCCAAAAAGTGTTCAAAAGGGCAGTTACATTTCCACAGTCAGGTATTTATTTACGATTTCAGCGAACGCACCGGTAACATTCCCTCTCCTGAATTCAGCAATGACGATTAGGCAGCGTATCAAGTCGTCGGTTTTTACTGACTTGTTCATTACAATTTGCAGGTTGGTTTCTATGAATGACTTAGTATCCACGCTGTTCACCTTTATTGCCTATGCCTCGACAACTTTTCTGATAATCTCACTATGAGAGGGAAATTTCTTGATTAAGAGGGTTGCCAAATCGTGAGAGCGCTGCGGAATCAAAAGACGATCAAACTGTTCAGCAGTTAAACTGAGTTGGCGGCCATACTTGTCTTGAACAGTCTGTGGTGCGCAGTTGTGCTTCCTGGCAACAAAATGGGTGGCGCCACCTCTATCGTAAGCGCCTTGTCTAACAAGACTAATAACTTCTAGAATTTGTTGTAAGGCCATAGGTGTGCCGATGGGGAAAAGATTGGTGATGTCTTTATCATTAGTTTTTTGCGGCAGTGATGTAATATTGGTAGATTGCCGCTCTTTCAGCAATTCGCGACGCAGGACACTATTCGGAGTAGTGTCTTTAAAAGGGTCCGCTAGCTTTTTTAATTGCTGCATTACTTCATCATCAATTTCGATTTTGTGCCATTTCATTTTTTTGGCCCTCCTTGGTATTCTGATGCACTTCTGATTACTGCTATTGTTTGAAGTATACTACAAGTACTTGAAGTTGTAAAGTCTTATTATTGGTTATCAATACTTCCCTCTATGCATTATGAGGCAAGAACCCCGCTCCGCTCAGACGCGCACTGCGCGTAGTATCGCCGCGCAGAGCGCACCGCTTCGCACAAGGTGGCTCGGCTCGCTTTGTCAGAACGCACTTGGCCTGAAGTGATCCCATGGCTGACCAAACACGGATAACGTTTGCCGCGTCGGCGATCAAAGACCTTGAGGACATGCAGCTTACTGCTGAGATCGTCTCCAGGATCGAGCGGCTGGCGGCGCATCCGCTCTCGGGCCGTATTGTACCTGAATTCAACGTCGAACATCTGCGAGAGATTATTTACCCGCCTTTTCGCATCGTTTATCGTCACGACAAGAATAAAGTTCGCATTGTTCGGATCTGGCGGAGTGAAAGGCTGATGAAACTACCATGACCCCAGCCGCTATCGTTTCAAAACTCTGGATCTGCTGTAACGTCCTCGCGGCGACGGGATGAGCTACGGTGATTACGGGGAAATCCTCACTGGTTTATCGAACGGCAAGCCATTATCGAGACCTTGATATTCATCGGATATCGAGAGGACGGCCTGAGTTTTTTCCCCTCGGATTCCCTCCAAAAATTCTTTTGCAAAAAGCCCATCTCTGTGATAGAGTTAAAAACAACCTGATGAAAAAACGTTGTTTTTTCAAGGCGCAGGGTGGAAAACGCTGATTTTGTTGCCCGAGAAAGTGTCCTATGGCCCAGCGAACGGAGGAACGAAGCGATTTTCTTCATAATCGTACCGGTGCGGATATGAAGACCGGAGGACCAATTATGGAACCTATCATGTGCCCGTTTTGCGGTGGGCTTAACCTCTTTCAGGATGACGACTACAGCCTTGAGATGGATTTCGAATACTGGACCATTCACCATTGGGATTGCCTGGACTGCGGACAATCGTTCGATAAAATAGAGATATCCCCGGCGTCAAGCGCGCCCTTAGAGACCACGGAAGGCACCATCCATTGAGCGGGACGAGAAACGAATGCCGACAGCGCTTATCGATAACGTGAAGGAACGCGCCGCGCCGCCGGAAAACCGTCCGACAGCGGCAATGATCGACCTCTGCGCCCTCGACCATAATTTCGAGGAAGTAAAGCGTCGGGTGGGGGGGCGGAAGATCCTTGCCGTGGTCAAGGCGCAGGCCTACGGGCACGGCGCGGTGCGGGTATCCCGGCGCCTGCTGGCTCTGGGCGCCGACATGCTTGGCGTCGCCCTTGTTGAAGAGGGAAAGGAGCTTCGCGACGCGGGCATCGATGCGCCGATCCTGGTGATGGGGGCGATGTTTCCCGAACAAGCCGCAGCCGCCGTGTCGCTGAGGCTCACCCCGGCGATTTTCACGCCGTCTTTGGCGCAGGCGCTGTCCGATGCCGCGAGGGCGCTGAAGACCAAAGCCGCCGTGCACGTCAAGATCGATACCGGCATGGGCAGAATCGGCGTTTCCCCCGAGGGAGCCCCACGGCTCATCGCGGAGATGAAAAAAATGGACGGACTCGAGGTGCGGGGCCTGATGACGCACTTTGCCGACGCCGATCTCCGCGACAAGCAGTTCGCCTCGAAACAGATGGGGCGCTTCGAGACGCTCATCAAGGCGCTCGAGGCGAGCGGCATCGATATTCCGGTCCGCCACGCGGCCAACAGCGCGGCGGTCCTTGATTTCGGGCGCGCGCTCTTCACCATGGTCAGACCCGGCCTGATGCTGTACGGATACAATCCCCTGGAAGCCGGAGCGGAAGCCGCGGACCTGCGGCCGGCGCTGTCGTTGGTCACCCGGATTGCGTTTCTGAAAACGGTCCCCGCCGGTACGCCGATCAGCTACGGCCGGACGTTCGTGACCGAGCGGGAAAGCGTCATCGCGACCCTGCCGATCGGATATGCCGACGGCTATGGCCGCGGCCTCTCGAACAAGGGGGAGGCCCTCGTCCGGGGAGCGCGCGCGCGGGTAGCGGGCAGGGTCTGCATGGACATGTGCATGATCGACGTGACCGGCATTCCCGGCGTCCGGGAAGGGGACAAGGTCGTACTGATCGGCAGCCAGGGCGGCGAGCGGATCACGGCGGACGAGCTCGCCGCGAAGACGGGAACTATTGCATACGAGGTGCTCTGTGGCGTCAGCAGCCGAGTCCCACGGATTTATTTATAGCCGGCTCGAGGCGCTGGGCCTGAAGACTTCCCGCGTGTTCACCCGGATCGGCGCGGTCCTCGTTTTTTTTCTGCAGACGATCCGCTGGACCTTCAGCCGGCCTTTTTACCTCGAAAATGTTTTGAAACAGATGGAGCAGATCGGCGTCAATTCGATCCCCGTGGTGCTCACGACGGCGCTCTCCACGGGCATGGTGCTGGCGCTCCAGAGCTATACCGGGTTCAAACGGTTCGGCGCCGAGACGCTCATCGGGACGGTGGTCTCGCTTTCGATGACGCGGGAGCTGGGCCCCGTGCTCACCGGCCTCATGGTGGCGGGCAGGGCCGGCGCGGCCATGGCCGCGGAACTCGGCACCATGCGCGTGACCGAGCAGATCGACGCGCTCTCGACTCTGGCCACGAACCCCATGAAATACCTCGTGGTCCCGCGGTTCGTCGCCAGCACGGTGATGATGTTCTTTCTCACCAGCCTCGGCATGATCATCGGCATCACGGGCGGCTATTTCGTGGGAGTGAAGGTGCTCGGGACGAACCCGGTCACCTACATTAAAAACAGCATCGACAATACCGAGGTGACCGACATCTGGTACGGGCTCGTCAAGGCCCTCGTGTTCGGCGCCGTGGTCGGGCTGATCGGATGCTACCAGGGATTTACCACCGAGGGCGGGGCGGAGGGCGTGGGAAAGGCCACGACCGGAGCGGTGGTGATTTCGTGCATGCTGATCCTGATCCTGGACTATTTCCTGTCCGCCCTGCTATGGTGACGCCATGGCAATGATCGAGCTCATCGATTTGCACAAGAGCTTCGGCGCGCTCCAGGTGCTTCGCGGGGTGAACCTGACCGTCGAGAAGGGCGAGAGCATGACGGTGATTGGCGGGAGCGGGAGCGGCAAGAGCGTGATTCTGAAGCACATCATCGGCCTCCTGTTTCCGGACCGGGGACGGGTGATCATCGACGGCCAGCCGCTGAGCAAGCTTGATGAGTACGGCCTGAACGAGCTCCGCAAAAAGTTCGGCATGCTGTTCCAGATGGCGGCGCTTTTCGATTCGCTCACGGTCTGGGAGAACGTTGGCTTCTCCCTCAAGCAGCATACGAAACTGTCGGACCGGGAAGTCCGGAAGATCGCCACGGAAAAGCTGGCGCTCGTGGGGCTGAAGGACGTCGAAGACAAAATGCCCTCGGAGCTTTCGGGCGGCATGAAAAAACGGGTGGGCCTGGCCCGGGCGATCGCGATGAACGCCGAAATCATCCTCTACGACGAGCCGACCACGGGCCTGGACCCGATCACGGCCGACGCCATCAACGACCTGATCGTGGACCTCCGGAAGAAGCTCGGCGTGACTTCGGTGTCCATTACGCACGATATGCACAGCGCCTACAAGATATCGGACCGGATCGCCATGCTGTACAAGGGCGAGATCCTCGAGATCGGGACGCCCGACCAGATCAGGAGCACGGAAAACCCCATCGTCCGGCAGTTCATTTCGGGCAGCGCGGTGGGGCCGATCACGGCAGAGTGAACTTAGTGCGGAATGCGGAGTGTGAAATGCGGAAGGAAAATCAAAAAGAATCATATTTTCCATTTCATTCCGCGCTCCGCGCTCATCACTCCGCACTGACAAAGGGGTTTGCATGGCAAAACTGAGCTCAGAAGCAAAGGTCGGCCTGCTGGTAATCGTGGGTTCGGTCGTCCTTTTGTACATGACCTTTGCCGTCGGCAAATATCAGTTTGGCGCAAAGAAGGGCTACCTTCTGACGGCAACGTTCGATTCCGTGGCCGGGATCGACCAGAAAGCCGCCGTGCGGATGGCGGGGGTCAGGATCGGCACGGTCGAGAAGGTGGAACTCGACGACAGCCGCGCCAAAGTGACGCTGCGGATTGATCCCGAGGTGCGCATCCTGCGGACTTCCGAGGCCATGATCAAGTCCATGGGGCTCCTCGGAGAAAAGTACGTCGAGTTCGTGCCCCGGAAAACCGAAAAGCAGCCGCCGCCGGCAGGAGGGGCGTACTATCAGAACGGGGAGCGGGTCCAGGCCACGATTTCCCCCAGCGATGTGGACCGGCTCATCAATCAGCTTTCCGCAATATCCGACGACATCAAGCAGGTGACAGGCTCTCTCCGGCAGGTCTTCGGGTCGGAACGGGGCGAGCGGTCCATGGAGGACATCCTCGGCGACCTGCGCCAGACAACGGCGAACATAAAGGATTTTTCGTACACGCTGCGGGGCGACGGGAGCGAGCTTGTCATGCGGCTGAACGATCTGGTCGCCAGCCTGAACGGGGTCGTGGATGACAACCGCGACAACCTGAAGGTGACGATGGAGAACGTCAGGGAAGCGTCGAAGAACGCCGAACTCGCCCTTGCCTCCCTCGAGACCGCCGCGCAAAAGATCGAACACGGGGAAGGCACGATCGGCAAACTGGTGAATGACGACAGCATGTACAACAACATCGACAGCGCGGCCAAGGGGATCAGCGATTACACCGCCCGGGCCGATCGGTTGAAGACGATCATCGGGTTCCGGGACGAATACAAGTTCCCCCGCTCCCAGGCCTACGCGACGCTCGAACTCAAGCCGCGGCCCGACCAGTATTACATTCTCGAAGTCACCAACGATCCGTTCGGAAAATACTCGCGGACGGAGACGACGCTGACGCCGCCGGGCGGCAGGGTCGTGCAGGAGACCTATGAAGACAAATTCGCATTCAGCATTGAGTTCGTGAAGCGCTGGGGGAACCTTGCCATGCGGCTCGGGATCATCGAATCCACGGGCGGCGCAGGAGTCGATTATTATGCCTTTGACGACCGGCTCAAGTTCAGCCTGGAATCCTGGAACTTCAACAGCAAGCAGCCAAAAAACGAGAACGCGCACATGAAGGCGACGGCAAGCTACGGCCTGAGCAAAACGCTCTACCTGTACGGCGGGTATGATAATTTTTTGAACAAGGACCGGGCGACGCCCTTTGTCGGGCTCGGGCTCCGGTTTGACGATGAGGACCTGAAGTACCTGCTCGGGAGCGTGCCGATACCGAAGTAACGGACGGCGCAAAGAGCAAGCCGCGTAGAGCATAGAGCATAGGTTTTACGCTCCGCGTTGTGGGCCATGCCCTATGCTTATTCCTGTCTTTCCTTGACTTTTGGCGTACAGTCCCTTAGAATAAATCATTTCGGGGAGCGCGAGTGAACAAGGCGATTACAAAGGCGATATTTCCCGCTGCCGGCCTCGGGA
>DASWAB010000333.1:0-2265 GCA_036391375.1 Nitrospirota bacterium | reverse complement strand
CCGCTCGGGAGCCGCTTGACAAAGGACGCTTCCTGGGACGCCTGGAGGATTGCGGCTCGCATCTTTCCCAACGCGCGCTGGCCGAATACCGAAAGGGAAATCTTGCCGAGGCAATTTCCATCTGGAAAAGCATTCTTGCTTTCGATCCGGCCAATGGAAGCATCATGAAAGCCATCGATACGGCCACGATTCAGTTGAAAAATCTTCAGCAAAAAACGGAGTAAAGAGCGCATTCATTCCCTCCCCCGGATGTCATATGCGCTGCGAAGCTCCCTTATCCCTGCTTCAATAGCGCAAGCCCTCGCCCGGAGAATCAACGAAAAACTCATAGCGCTGCTTCTCGCGGCGCACATGCCAAACAAAAAAGACGGAAAAGTTTTTTCCTCTCCGGCCGTGATCGTCAAGCGCTACGCAATGGGTGCAACACGTCCCTCACGAGGCTTCCTAAATTGTTTCTTTCGAAAATGTCAATTCCAAAGCCTGCCCTCTTGGTAATTCTTCGCTCCCCTACGCGGCAATGTCCTCGGGGATCTCGGGCTCAACGAGCTTGGCGAGAAGGGCGAGCGAATCCTCCCACCCGAGATAACAGGCATCGACCGGGATGACGGCGGGAATGCCCTCCTGCACGATGTCCACCTCGGTCCCGACCGAAACCTTCTTGAGTTGCACCGTCGTCCGCATCTCGCCTGCGAGAGCAGGATCGTCGAACCGGTCTGTGTACACCAACCGCTCGTTCGGAATCAGTTCGATAAACTCGCCGTGGAACGAATGGCTCTTGCCTGTCATGAAGTTGGTGAACGACATCCGGTAGGTCCCGCCCTTCTTCGGGTCGAGATGGTGGACCTTTCCCGTGAATCCGTCGGGCGGCAGCCATTTGGCCATGGCATCGGCATCGAGGAACGCGCGGTATACCCGCTCGGGCGTGGCGCGCAGCACGCGATGAAGTTTCACAGTACCTGTAGGCATGGATGTTCCCTCCTTCCGTTGTGCTTCTATCAGTATTATAGCTCGCCTGCCGGAAAAGAAAAAACGTGCGGGGTGGGCTGCGCTGCGTTCCTGAAGATCATTCATGATGCGAAGTTCAGGAAACTATTCACGCTCGAAGGCGAACGGCTGATCAAAGCGCCTCAGGCTTTGAAAAAGAGGACCCCATGGCCGAATTCCTGAAATACAAGGACCTGGTCATACATCATCCCATTGACGACAAGGATGTGCTGCCTACGAGCTTCGCAGCGAGCTGTTCGAATGTGTTCAAGGCAATGGTCCCGTTCAATAAGTTCCTGAATACCGCCATTGGAAGAATCTGACGCTCCGGGGTCCCTTTCCTTTCTACGCGACCTTTCTCACGATGATATGTGTCGCCCGTTCGCCGGCAATGGACTCGGCGCATGCATACCCCAGTGCCCGCATATTGATCCCGGCGAGCAAATGCTCTCCGGCGCCCAAGAGGACCGGCCGGACCGCGAGATGCAGTTCGTCGATCAGCCGGGCCTCCAGATACTGCCGGATGGTGGCCACGCCGCCGCCCAGGCGGACATCTTTTCCAACAGCCGCGGCTCTTGCCAGCTCCAGGGCCGCATGGATGCCTGCGGTCACGAACCGGAATTCTGTGCCGCCCTTCATCGGAAGCGGCGGCCGCGCGTAATGCGTCAGCACAAACACCGGCACGTGGTAGGGCGGCTCTTCCCCCCACCACCCCTTCCAGCTATCGTCCGGCCACGGCCCCCGCACCGGACCAAACATGTTCCGTCCGAGGATCCAGGCGCCGATGTTGTCAAAGCCCTGCTCCGCCATCCTGTTATCGACGCCCGCCTCGCCGCCCTCATACCCGTGCATCCGCTGCCACATCCGCGTCCGGAAGAACCATTCGAACAGCTCCGGTCCGTGCTTGCCCAATGGATTCTGAAGGCCCTGGTCCGTCCCGGCGCCGTATCCGTCAAGAGATAGTGAAAAAGCGGCTACCCTGAGCTTTGACATGATTTACCCCTTTCCATCGGCGACGCTATTTCATCACAATCAGGACTGACTCAATCCTACATTAAGGATAATGCCGGTCTGACAGGCTGTCAAGACCCGCGCCCACTTGACATCGCCCTGAAGTCGCGCTTTACTGTAAGGAGAAGGTATTTCCACGAGACGATGTGTACTAAGGAGGTATACCATGAGAAAACTCGTTGTTCTATCGTTCATAAGCCTTGACGGCGTGATGCAAGCCCCGGGCGCGCCTGATGAAGACCCCAGCGGCGGCTTCAGCCGGGGCGGCTG
>DASWAB010000332.1:0-7786 GCA_036391375.1 Nitrospirota bacterium | reverse complement strand
GCGCCGCCTTCATGCCGCTCGTGCCCGAGGCCTCGAGCGGCCGGAGCGGGGTGTTGAGCCACACGTCCACGCCTGAGACGAGTTTGAGCGCGATATCCATGTCGTAGCCCGGCAGGAAGGCGACCGGGATTTTTCCCTTGAGCCTGTCGCGGTACGCGTAGATGCCCCGGATCAGCCGCTTCCCGTCGTCGTCGCGGGGGTGCGCCTTGCCCGCGTAAATGATCTGAATCCCGCCCTTTTCGTTGATCTTCAAAAGCCGGTCGATATCGGAGAACAGGAGGTGGGGGCGTTTGTACGCCGTGGCCCGCCGCGCGAAGCCGATGGTAAAGACGTTGGGGTCCATCGCCACGCCCGTGGTCTCCCCGACATACTTGAGCAGCTTTTTCTTCGCTTCCCGGTGCGCTTCCCACATCTCCAACTCCGGGATGTTGCCTGACCGGACGAACAGCTCCGGTTCATTCGCCCAGCCGGGGATGTACTTGTCGAAGAGCTTCGCCATGTCCTCGCAGGTCCAGGTGAAGGTGTGCACGCCGTTCGTGATGGCGTGGATATGGTAGCCGGGGAACATGTGCTGCGACACCTCGCCGTGTTTTTTCGCCACGCCGTTGATATACTTGCTCAGGTTGAGCGCGAGCAGCGTCATGTTCAGATTGTCCTTGCCCGCGAGGTCCCTGAGCACGTCGAAGGGGATGATTTCGCCGAGCACCTGCCTGACGAGGGGGTAGGGGAACTTGTCGTGGCCCGCATCGACCGGCGTGTGCGTGGTGAAAACGCAGAGGTCCCGCACCCGTGCCACGTCCCAGATGGACCGCTCGTCCCACACGCTCTCGATGTCCCGCTTGAATCTGAGGAGCAGGTCGAGCGCGAGGAAGCTGGCGTGCCCCTCGTTCATGTGATATTTTTTGATGTGGAATTCGAGGGCCTGAAGCATGCGCACCCCGCCCATGCCGAGCACGATTTCCTGCTTAATCCGGTAAGCGCTGTCGCCGCCGTAGAGGCTGTCGGTGATGGCACGGTCCTGCGGCGTGTTCTCAGGAACGTCCGTGTCCAAAAAGAGGATGGGGACCCTGCCGCCCGTGGGGCTCACGACCAGGTACAGCCACGCCTGAACGTAAACCTCCCGCCCCTCGATCGGGACCATGACTTTTTGAGGGAGCAGCGTCAGATATTTTGCCGGGTCCCAGACAACGGGTTTTTCCTTCTGCCATCCTCCGGCGTCGACGTCCTGGCTGAAATATCCCTTGCGGGCAATCAGGGTCACAGCCACGAGCGGGAGGTCTAGGTCCGCGGCGGATTTAATGGTGTCGCCCGCCAGGATTCCGAGGCCGCCGCTGTAAGTGGGGATGTCGTTCTTCACTCCGATCTCCATGGAAAAATAGGCGATCATGGGCTCGGCGGTGAATTCATGCAGGCTGTTCATGGCTCTCCTTCAAAGGAAGCAAGCTGTCTGTTCCGGGGTACAGAGAAAAGATAACAGAAAGTCCCTGTCATTTCAATCCATCCTGATCCTGTTCGGCCAGGTGTAAATGTTCATCCGCTCGCCGCGGGCGAATCCCACGAGGGTGATCCCCAGGTCTTCGGCCATGCTCACTGCCATGCATGAGGGGGCGGCGCGGCTGATCAGGATGGGAAACCGGCCCCTGCCAGCCTTGGTCATGATCTCCGACGTGACCCTGCCGCTCGTGAGCAGTATCTTGTTTTCTGTGGAAACCGTCTGGAGAAACGCCTTCCCGATCAGCTTGTCCACCGCGTTGTGTCTTCCTATGTCCTCGGAAAAGAAAAGTATCTCTTTGCCGTCCGAAAGCGCTGCGCTGTGCACGCCGCCGGTTTCCAGATACAGCCTTGAGATCGTCCGGAATTCATTGAGCAGTCTTTTGATGTCGCCGTGGCTTATCTCCCGATCGGTAAACCCGGGCCTGCGCTCGGTATTCATCCGGTAGTTGGTGAAGGTGATGCCTTTGCCGCACCCCGATGAGATGGTCCGTTTTTCGAACATCGTATTGAAATCGGGAGGAAGATCGGAGAGCTCAACGCTTACCGTTGATTCTTGTTCGTTTACTTCGAGTTTTTCAATTGATGATCCCTTGCGAAGCATCCCTTCCGAAAGAAGGAAACCCACAGCGAGTTCCCGGAGTTCGGCGGGCGTGCACAAAAGCGTCACGAGCGGCTTGTTGTTCACCACGAGGGTGACCGGCAGTTCAGCGGCCACCGGATCAACGGCTTCCTCGATGTGATTGCCGTGGATTTTGACTATCAAGGCGTCTTTCCTGGATTCCACGCAAAGAATATAACACAAAGAAGAAGAAGGGACAAGGGGAGGAGTCGCACCTGCATTAAAAAAAGCCCTCGGTCATCAGAGACCGAAGGCTTTTATGGCTAAGGAAGGAAGTCTCAGAAACTCAGTCCAGCCTCGACAAACGGGCCGCTGAATTTTACGTCCGCCTTCACGCCGCTCTGGTCGATCTTCATCTGCTCGGAGCGGTAGCCTGCCCCGATAAAGAGCGGACCGAATGGCGTTATTTTCAACCTGCCGAGATAATCGTAATAATGACTCGAACCGTACGCGATGCCCCTGATCTCTGCCTCAATTGCGAAAGCCGAAACAGGCTTCACCTGCGCTCCAAGGTAGACCATCGGGACATAGATCGTAAGGGTTTTTGAGGCGCTTATCGTCGGAGAGGCGAGCGTGCTCTCATAATTGATCTGGCGGCCGTTCAGCCCCAGTTCGACATTGAGCTTGCCGAGGGTCGCGGTCTTGAGCAGCGGAATCGGATAATAGAGCGCCAGATCATAGTGGTCCAGTTTGAGTTTTGTGCTGTATGAGCCGGAGAACGAATGGCCTCCGTAATTCACGGTCCTTGACCCGGTCCCCTCGAATGACATGGGAGTCGCCATGGCATAGATGTTCGGCAGAACCAGCGGCAACTCCAACTTTGCGCGACCGAAGACCTTGCTTTTATCATCGAAATGCAGGTCGTTTTTCAGATCGAGGGTGTCAGTTGCGGCAAGCGGCTGGTAACTCAGCGTGCCCGAAGGTGACTGCCTCCAACTGCCGACGCCGACTTCCACTCCGAAAAATGCAAAAGCACGGTAGGGGAGAATGACCAGTGACAGAGCGAACAGCAATGCAACGCAGAAGTTTGTTCCATTTTTCATATATAAACGTCTCCTCTCTCCAGAAAAGATATTCGATATGTTCATTGAGGCCAGGATGTTGCTAAACAGTATCAAACAGATCAGGGTTTGTCAAGATGTTGTCTTGACGAATTTGTCCTGGTGAAATTTCGATTGACGCGGAAAATTTTTTGCTGTATAAACCAGAGTGTATCGAAAAGGGCGGCGATAGTCATGCGAAAACAGGCAGCGCTTTTGTTGGCGGCAGTGCTTTTTTGTCTGTCTTTTGTGCTGGTTTTCCACCATCATGAGGACGGCTCAACGCATGACGACTGCCCGATATGCGTCGCGCAACAGCATTCCTCCGAGGCAGCAACTAATCTTTCAAGAATACAGGCGCCCAAAGCAGCAGCGTTCATTCCCCGGGGAATCTCTTATTTCCTCCCGCAGATATTTTCTTTCGTCGAAGCCGGCCGCGCGCCTCCCTCCCGTTTCGTCTAAAATAGAAGCAGACAGAGTATCCGAGAGAACCAGCGTTTCACGCGCATGTGGTGTCTGTATGCGCCGTGTATTGAGGCGTTATTTCATGGAGGCATTTATGAAGCGAGCCCTGTGCGTCGTTTGGGCGGCCGTTGTTTGTTCATTTGGTTCGACTGTTTTTGCAGATGATACCTCGGAGCGGCTTAAAAAGCTCGAAGATACGGTGCGGGAACAGTCAAAGACCATCGAAGAGCAGCAGCGTTCGATCGACGCCTTGAAAAAAAATGCAGAGAAACAGGAAAGCCAGACCGGAACCGGCGAGACAAAGGACGCATCACCGAAAGCAAGCGGTTTGTTCGGTGGGAGCGCTTTCACGAACCCGAATATCTCTCTGGTGCTGGACACCTTCGGGTATGCGTCGAATCTCGGCAACGACGAGTTGGCGGGCCGCGGCATCCCGGGATTCACGACGCAGGGCCTGGACCAGCGCAAGGGGTTCAACCTGGACTCCGCGGAGCTGTTCATTTTTTCTCCCGTTGATCCCTATTTCAACCTGTACGCCAATATTCCCGTAACCGAAAACGGGGCGAGCATCGAGGAAGCGTACGTCGTGACCACGGCGCTTCCGGAAGGCTGGCAGGCCAAGGGCGGCAAGTTCAAGAGCAACTTCAGCAGACTCGACAGCCAGCACCCTCACGCCTGGGACTTCTGGGACATAGCGCTTCCCTACCGCGCCTTCCTCGGCAGCGAGGGGCTGGGCGGGGAAAAAGGCGTCCAGGTCACGTATCTCCCGGCCTTGCCGGTCTATACACAGGTCGGTGTCGAAATTCTCCAGGGCGAAAACAGCCTCCTGTTCGGACAGGGCGCGGAGGAAGGGCCGCATGCCTTCGCGGTTTTTGAAAAGAGCTCTATTGACACGGGCGATAATTCGACCTTTTACTTCGGCCCCGCGGTATTGTTCGGCAAGACAAAAAACCGGAACATCGTCCCCGGCGCGGAGGTCTCGGCCGACAGCGCTCTCTATGGAATGGAAGCAGTCTGGAAATGGAAGCCAGCGAACCGTGAGGCGTTGACGATTCAGGGAGAATACCTGCTCCTGACACAATCGGGAAACGCAATGAACCTGGCCTCGAATGCGGTCGAGTCGCTTCGGCGCAGGCAGGACGGGTTTTACCTCCAGGGGATCTACCGGAAAAACCGGTGGGGAGCCGGCTTGCGATATGATATGCTGGATCTTTTTCACGACACCTTCAAGCAGGGGGGCATACAGCGGAATTTCGGCGGCAAACCCTGGCGTGAGACCGCAAGCCTTGAATACAACCCGAGCGAGTTCACCCGCGTCCGTCTTCAGGCGAGCCATGACCGCTCCGACCCCGCAACCGGGCGCACGAACGACGAGGCGATCTTGCAATTTAATTTCAGCATCGGCGCGCACCCGGCCCACTCATTTTAGGAGAAAACCATGCGAAGAATATTCATAGCAATTGTTTTTTTAATGACGTTTGCGACGCCGGCCTTTGCCGGAATGAACGTCGTGGCCACGCTTCCCTGGGTCGGGAGCCTGGCGCGGGAGATCGGGAAGGACAAGATCAATGTGACCGTGCTCGTCAAGCCCAACCAGGACGCGCACACGATCGATGCGAAGCCGAGCATGATCCTTGCCGCCCGGAAAGCCGATATCATCATGTACGACGGCCTCGACCTGGAGATCGGGTATCTGCCGCTCATCATCGAATCATCGAGAAACCCGAAACTCATGCCGGGAAAGCCCGGAAATTTTGACTGCTCACAATTCATTACGGTCCTCGAAAAGCCGACCGCGGTCGACCGAAGCATGGGCGACGTGCATCCGCTCGGAAACCCGCATTATCACTATTCTCCTTCAAACGTGTTGCGTATTGCCGAAGGGATGTCACGGCTTTTTGCCGACGCGGACAAGGCGAACGCCGATTTCTACCGCGCAAACGAGAAAGCCTTTGCCGAGCGCGTGCGGGAAAAAGAGAAGGAGTGGCGCAGCCTGCCTCTCAGGGGGAAGAAGTATATCGCCTATCACAAGTACTTCGAATATCTCGCCCATGAATTCGGCTTTACCATCGCAGGATACATGGAGCCCAAGCCCGGGATACCTCCGTCGGCGACTCATATCGAAGAACTGATCGAAACCATGAAAACAGCGAAACCCGAGGCCATCCTAGTCACCCCTGCATATGGCATGCAGGAGGCGGAGTTTCTGTCGTCGAAAACCAAGGTAAAGGTCGTCGTGCTCCCCCATGATGTGGGCTCTCTGCCGGGGACAGACGATCTGATTTCTTTCTGGGACAAGGTGGCTGCATCATTGAAATAATTGGGAGGAATAATGGACGCATTGAATTTTCTTTTCTATCCTTTTCTTGCATGCCTGCTCCTGATCCTGATTCACGCCTATTTTGGCGTTCACATCCTTCAGCGAGGCATCATCTTCGTCGATCTTGCCCTTGCCCAGTTCATCGGCATCGGCCTTGCGCTTTCGTTTCTCCTGGGGGGGGAGCGTCATGTTCTTCTTTCCCTGGTCTTTGCGATGCTCGGCGCGCTGATCCTCGCATTTTCAAAAAGAGCGGCGAAATACGTGAACATCGAGGCCTTCATCGGCGTGCTCTATATTTTTTCCGTTTCCGCCGGCATCCTCATCCTCGACAAGAGCCCGCACGGCCTGGAGGAGTTCAAGACCATCATGAACGGCAATATCATCTGGGTGACCCCCTCGGAGATCCTTTCCACCTTCATCGTGTACGGGCTGATCGGGGTCCTTCATTTCGTCCTCTGGAAAAAGTTCTACGCGCTTTCGTTCGAAGGGAAGGGAGGCTTCTGGATGGAGCTGCTTTTTTTCGGGAGTTTCGCCGTCGTCCTGGTGAAGTCGGTCCAGATGGCGGGAATTCTTCAGGTCTTTTCCTTCCTCGTGATTCCATCGTTGATAGGGCGGCTCTTTACCCGTGACCCCCTGAGAGTGCTTATGATCGGCTGGCTGACCGGCACGCTCGTCAGCCTGATGGGAATCGCCGTTTCGTATCGATTCGATCTGCCTACCGCGCCGGTCATCGTTCTCTCGCTGAGCATGATCTTTTTCCTTTTTCTCGGGGCGCGGTCCTGGTTCAGATGGAGCCGGGATGTGGCGGAAAACATGCATACATAAGTACAAAAAGCTTGACAAAAAATGTGTCCCGTGCTACTTTTCATAAAATAGTAACACGGAGGCGTTTTTATGTCTGACATTACCCGGTTCGGTGTTTCGATCGACAGCCAATTGATAAAAAAATTCGATGCGCTCATCGCGCGAAAAGGGTATACTACCCGCTCAGAGGCAATCCGCGACATGATTCGCGACAGGCTCGTGGAGCACGAATGGGAGTCCGAAGCCCGGGACACGGTCGGCACGATAACCATCGTCTACAATCACCATACGCGCGAGCTCGACCACGCGCTGACGGACATGCAGCACAAATCGTTCCATCAGATCATCTCGACGCTCCATGTCCATCTCGACGCCCATAATTGCCTGGAGGTGCTGGTCGTCAAGGGGAAGAGTTCGGAGATCAGAACGATCGCCGACCGGCTTATCGGCACGAAGGGCGTCAAACACGGCAAGCTTACGACCACGACGACCGGGAAGGAACTGGCATGAGCGAAGCGGGAAAGAAGAAGATCGAGCGGAGAAAACACGATGCAAGTTCTCAGGAGAGTATCATGTATAATCTCGCCAAAGGATGGCTTATCTGTATTTTTCTTCTGCTTTCGCCGGTGTCGGCGTGGGCGGTCCATCCGTTCGAGGTGGAAGATACCAATACGCAGGGGAAGGGCAATTTTTTGTTCGAGTTGAATGGAGACTACCTTAAAGACAACAGTCTAAGGACAACGGACTTGTCAGGCGTCCTTCGGGCGGGTGCGGGCGCGCACACGGATTTTTCCCTTTCGGTTCCCTATCTTCTGCTGAATCCGAGCGCGGTCACCGGCCGGTACGCGCGGGGGATTGGGGATGTCCAGCTTGCGTTCAAGTACCGGTTCTACGAGAATGAGGTGAATCAGTCCGCGGGATTCCAGATTTACAGCGGCCTTCCTACGGGGAACGTTGACAAGGGGCTGGGCGTGAACAACGTGGTCTGGGGCGTCATGCTTATGGACCAGCAGGAATGCCATAACAACATCCTGCACGCGAGCG
>DASWAB010000331.1:0-2319 GCA_036391375.1 Nitrospirota bacterium | reverse complement strand
CCAATGCTTTTGGGTCGCCGAAGGGGGGTGGTCACCAGACGCATGACACGGGACCTGTGAACGTCGAAGCATGACCGCTTATCATCAATCAAGGTAGGAGACTGAAATGAAACGCCTGGGCATGCTCGTCCTCTTGCTGCTCGTAATTGCCGTTCTTCTCATTGCGTGCGCGCCGGCACCCACGCCCGTACCCACCGCCGCCCCGCCGACGGCGGCGTCTAAGCCGGCCACCTCAGCCCCGAGCACTGTCGCGCCAACTGCCGCGTCGGTGGGCGGTTCGGTTATCTTCCTTTCGACGCAGCACACGCCGGTTGAAGAAGCGGAAGGAATGCGCAACGTCATCCTGAAAGATTTCAAGGATGCCAAAGTCGAATTCATCTCCGACGGTGATGGTCCGTTCCAGGACCGCATCGTCGCGGAGCAAAAAACCGGCAAGGTCACGCTTGGTGTGCTGGGTGCGCTGCACGGAACTTTCCCGGTGCTCTTGCAGGCGAACGCGCTCGAAGACCTGACCTCCCTTGCCGCCAAGCTCAAGGACCGGCCGATCATCAAAGACTTTATGGATTTGGGCAAGCTCGGCACGGACAAACAGTACTATATCCCGTGGGAGCAGGCCACGTACATCATGGTATATAACAAAAAGGCGCTGCCATACCTGCCGCAGGGCGCGAATGTCGACGCGCTGACGTACACGCAGCTCGCCGAGTGGGGCAAGAACATCACCGCCGCCACCAAGGAGAAAAAGATCGGCTTCCCCGCGGGTCCGACCGGGTTGATGCACCGCCTCACCCAGGGATACCTGTATCCCTCGTATACCGGCGGGCTGGTCACGACCTATCGCAGTGATGACGCTGTCAAGATGTGGACGGATTTCAAGGCGATTTGGGAATACACGAATCCGCAGTCGACGACGTACAACAATATGCAGGACCCACTCCTCTCCGAAGAGGTGTGGGTGACGATCGACCACACCGCGCGCGTGGTCAATGCATTCAAGAACAAGCCGAACGACTTTCTCGCCGGGCCGGCGCCCGCCGGTCCCAAGGGACGCTCTTATATGAGTGTGCTCGCGGGGCTGGGCATCATGAAGGGCACCCCCAACCGCGCCGCGTCTGAAGCGCTCATCGAATACATGACGCGTCCCGAGGTGCAAGCCAACATCGTGAAACAGGTGAATTTCTATCCGATCCTCACGTCCGGCCTGCCCACGGATATGCCGGTCTATGTGAAACTGGAATCGGATGGGGTGGTCAAGCAAGGCAAGGCGCCGGATGCCAAAGTCGCGCTGCTGCCCATCGGACTGGGCGCCAAGGCCGGCGACTTTAACAAGATCCAGCAGGATACGCTCAGCCGCATCGTGCTGAAGGGCGAAGACATCAAAACCGTCCTGAACGACGAAGCCACCCAGCTCAATGCTCTCATGACGAGTCTCAATGCAGCGTGCTGGTCTCCCGACCCGCCCAGCACCGGAGCGTGCCAGGCAAAGTAGTTGGATCGTTGGCAAGTTGCCTAGTCCGATCGATGGATAGTCAGGTGTACAGGTGGACAGGTAGACGCAATGCCAAGAGGTTGTCGTTTACTTGTCCACCTGTGAACCGCATGACAAGAGGTGTCCATGCGCAACAAGCTGGAAGCGCTCCTTCCGTACGGTTTGCTCGGTCCCACCCTGCTTTTCGTCGCGCTCCTCATCGTCGTCCCTATCCTGCAGGCATTCCTCCTGGCCTTTCAGGGGGCGGACGGCAGTCTGACGCTGAGCAACTTTGAAAAGATGGCGCGCGACACGTACTTTGTCGATTCTTTAAAGTTCACGTTCCTCCTCCTCATCTTTATCGTTCCGGCGCAGGTTATCCTGGCGCTCGCGATGGCGCTCCTCATTCACACGCGTTTCAAGGGTCACAGCTTTTTTCTCTATATCTACGCAATTCCCCTTGCCATCTCGGACCTGGCGGCCGGCATTGCGTGGCTGTCGATCTTTACCGAGCGCGGGTATGTCAACTCTGCCCTGAACTCACTTGGGATCATCGACCGCCCGCTCCTCTTCCTCTCGTACCAGAACTTGCCGGCAATGTTCGGTACGATCGTCGTCGCCGAATCCTGGCGCGCCACGGCGATCGTCATGGTGATCCTCCTCGCCGGCTTGCAGGTCATCCCGCGCGATTATTTCGAAGCGGCGGACGTCTTTGGGGCGAACACGCTCAAGCGCACCCTCTTCGTGGTCCTTCCGCTCCTGCGTCCCAGCCTGCAAAACGCCCTCATCATCCGCACTATTTTCGCGTTCCAGACCTTTGCGGTCGTCCTGGCCCTGGCGGGACGCGTCAT
>DASWAB010000330.1:0-12810 GCA_036391375.1 Nitrospirota bacterium | reverse complement strand
CAGGGCCACTGGATGCCTCCGTCCTCGAGCCTGGCGTAGCTCATGCCTGCAAGCGCGGGCCAGGCCTGGCTGATTTCGCGGAATATCTCGACCGTGTGCGAGTAATTCATGTCATAGCCCATCCGTTTGGAGAGCTCCATGATGATGAGCGAGTCTTTCATGGCGATTCCCGGGGAGTTTACCGCCCTCCGCACGCGCTGGACGCGCCGCTCGGTGTTCGTAAAGGTCCCGACCTTCTCGGCAAAGGAGGCGCCGGGAAGCACCACGTGCGCAAGCTCCGCGGTCTCCGTCATGAAGATGTCCTGCACCACCAGAAAGTCGAGCGCCTTGAGCGCCTTGACGGTGTGCGCCATGTTCGGGTCGGAGAGCACCGGATTTTCGCCCATGATGTACAAGGCTTTGAGAGAACCCTTCTCCGCAGCCGCGAGCATCTCCGGCGCGGTCATCCCCTCCCCGTCCGAGAGCCTGGCGTTCCAGAGCGCCTCGAACTTCTGCTTGATCGCCGGGATGCTTACCCGCTGGTACCCGGGATACATGTTAGGAATGCAGCCCATGTCCGTGGAGCCCTGGACGTTGTTCTGGCCGCGGAGCGGATTCACGCCGGCCGACTCCTTGCCGAGGTTGCCGGTCATGAGCGCAAGGTTCGCGATCGAGAACACGTTCTCCGTGCCGTGGGCGTGCTGCGTGATGCCCATGGTGTAGTAAATGCCGGCGCGTTCCGAACTCCCATACATACGCGCCGCTTTGACGAGCAATTCCTGCGGAACGCCGGTGATCTTCGAGACCGCCTCGGGCGTGTATTCATCAAGGTTCTTTTTAAACTCTTCGTCGCACTTCTCGGTCATGGCCTCGACGAAGTCCTTCTTGACGAGCCCTTCCTTCAGGATCACATGCATCATGCCGTTCAGGAGCGCAACGTCCGTGCCCGGTTTGTGCTGCATCCAGATGTCCGCGAAGCGGACCATCGGCACTCGGCGGGGGTCGGCGACAATGATCTTTGCGCCCTTGCGCTTTGCCTTGATCATGCGGAGCGCGATAATGGGATGACTTTCCTTGGTGTTCGAGCCGATGACGAACAGGACGTCGTTGTTCTCGATTTCAGCCATAGAGTTCGTCATGGCCCCGGAGCCGAACACAGTGGCCAGACCGGCCACGGTTGCGCTGTGTCAGAGGCGCGCGCAGTGATCGACGTTGTTCGTGCCGATCGCCGCACGGATGAATTTCTGGAAGAGATAGTTTTCCTCGTTCGTGCAGCGGGCCGACGAGAGGCCGCCGATGGAGTCGGGACCGTGTTTTGCCTTGATTTCGGAAAGCCTTGCCGCGATGAACCCGTAGGCCTCGTCCCATGTGGCGGGGACGAACGTTCCGTCTTTTTTGATGAGCGGCGTGGTGAGCCGGTCCGGGCTGTTGATGAACCCGTAGCCGAAACGCCCCTTGACGCAGAGCCAGCCCTCGTTGATCGTGTCCGGACGGGACGTGACGCGGACCACTTCATTCCGGCTCACGTGGAGCGTGAGGTTGCAGCCGCAGCCGCAATAGCCGCAGACCGTTTCCACTTCCTTTACGTCCTTCTGCCGGCCCTTGCCCAGGGCCTGCTTGCCCAGAAGCGCGCCCGTGGGACAGACGGAAACGCACTGGCCGCAGAATTCGCAGTTCAGGTCCTTCTCGAACGCCGTGGAAACTTTTGCCGTAAACCCGCGGTTGGCGATGTCGATCGCCGCAACGCCCTGGATTTCCTCGCACACGCGCACGCACTTGCCGCAGAGGATGCACTTCTCCATGTCGCGCTCGATGAACGGGTTCGCGTCCTTTTTCGCGTATTGTCTGCGCTCGCCCGCGAACCGGTTCGTGCGGATGTCGTAGAAGTAGGCCAGTTCCTGGAGGGTGCAGTCGCCCGCTTTCTCGCAGACCATGCAGTCGTTCGGATGGTCGGAGAGAAGCAATTCCACGATGGTGCGTCGCTGCCGCTCGATCTGCTCATTCGAGGTCTCGACCACCATGCCGTCGGACACCGGCGTAGTGCAGGCCGTGACCGGCCGGGGCATTCCCTTTATTTGAACAAGACAGAGCCGGCACCCGCCGTAAGGCTCAAGCCGGGGATCGTCGCAGAGCGTGGGAATGTAGATATCGTTCCACCGGGCGGCCTGGAGAACGGTCGTGGCGTCCGGGACGGTTATTTGTTTTCCGTTGATACTGAGGTTAATCATAGACTACCCTTTTTTGATCGCCTTGAACTTGCACGTTTCGAAGCATGCCCCGCACTTGATGCAGATGTCCTGGATGATCTTATGCGGCTTCTTTTTCTCGCCGATGATGGCGCCCGCCGGACAAACGCGCGTGCAGGCCGTACAGCCTTTGCAGAAATCTTCCATGATCGAGTAGGTCAGCAGGTCCTTGCAGACGCCGGCCGGGCAGCGGTGCTCGTAAATATGGGCCTCGTACTCTTCGCGGTAATACTTGATCGTCGAAAGGACCGGGTTCGGAGCCGACTGGCCCAGACCGCAGAGCGAAGAAGTTTTCACGTCGCTGGAGAGCGTTTCGAGCAGGTCAATGTCCCCCTCCCTGCCCTTGCCCTGGGTGATCCGTGTCAGGATCTCAAGCAGCCTCTTGGTTCCCACGCGGCACGGGACACACTTGCCGCAGGACTCCGACTGGGTGAACTGGAGGAAGTACTTGGCAACGTTCACCATGCAGTCGGTCTCATCGAGCACGACCATGCCTCCCGAGCCCATGATCGAGCCGACCTTGCCGAGGGACTCATAGTCGAGCGCGGCGTCCACGATACTCGACGGAATGCACCCGCCCGAGGGGCCGCCGGTCTGGACGGCCTTGAGCTTCTTGCCGCCTTCGATGCCGCCGCCGATGTCATAGATGACTTCCCTGAGGGGGATGCCCATCGGGACCTCGATCAGGCCCGAGTTCTGTATTTTCCCCGTGAGCGCGAAGACCTTCGTGCCCTTGCTCTTTTCGGTGCCCATGCCCGCATACCACTCCGCGCCCTTGCGGATGATGTACGGCACGTTCGCAAGCGTTTCGACGTTGTTGATGATCGTGGGCTTTCCCCACAGTCCCTTTTGGACCGGGAACGGCGGCTTGGCCCGCGGCTGGCCGCGCTTTCCCTCGATCGAGGCGATAAGCGCGGTCTCCTCGCCGCAGACAAAAGCGCCGGCCCCGAGTTTTACTTTGATGGTGAAATCAACGCCTTTGCCGAAGATGTTCTTTCCGAGGAAGCCCCGCTCCTTCGCCTGCCTGATCGCCTTGTGAAGCCGCTCCACGGCGAGCGGATACTCCGCCCGGATATAGACGTAGCCGTAGGAGGCGCCGATGGCATAGGCGCCGATGATCATGCCCTCGATCACGGCATGGGGATTTCCCTCGACGACCGAGCGGTCCATGAACGCGCCCGGATCTCCTTCATCCGCGTTGCAGATAAGATACTTGACCGGGCCCGGGGCCTTGATCGCCATGTCCCACTTGGTGCCGGTAGGGAAACCCGCGCCGCCCCGCCCCCTGAGACCCGAGGTCTTGATGAGGTCGACGACCTGCTGCGGGGCCATGGTTGTCAGGACTTTCTTCGTGGCTTCGTAGCCGCCGCGGCCAATGTAGGAACCGATGTCTTCGGGGTCGATCTCGCCGCAGTCCGAGAGAACGACCTTGATCTGCTTATTGTGAAAGATGTGGTAGTCGTCCTTCACCAGCCAGTCGGAAACCGGCGCGCCGCCCACGATGTGCTCGTCCACGATCCGCCCGACCATGTCCGGCTTGATGTACTGGTAGGTGGACTTGTCGCCGTCGATGATCACGTCCACGAGAACGTCGCGCGCGCAGAAGCCGCGGCAGCCGACCTTGTGGACGGAACAGTGCCGGTCAACCGTGGCCTTGATGCCGGCGGACGCGAATGCCTTCTCGAACGAGGCCATCACCGCCTCGCCGCCTGCGGCAATGCCGCCCGTGCCCATGCAGACTTTTATCGAAACGTCCTTACTCATGAATAACTCCGGAAAGCGTTTGAATGTTTGAGTGCTTACGTGTTTGAACGATTAAAACCTTCAAACCATCAAACGTTCAAACGGTTCAAACCGTTTTTTTACACGTAGTCCGTATACTCTTTCTTCCCCTCTTTCAGGGTCTTGATCTCCTTCATGAGCTTGTCCGGCGTCATCTTCCCGTTCACGGTCTTGTTGACGATGATGACCGGCGCGATGCTGCACGCGCCCACGCAGTTCACCTTCTCCACGGTGAACTTGAGGTCTTCGGACGTGTCTTCGCCTTCCGGAATGCCGAGTTCCTTTACCAGGCTGTTGATCAGGCGCTCCGAGCCCTTCACGTGGCATGCGGTGCCGCAGCAGGCGGTAATGACGTTCTTCCCCTTGGGCTTGAGATGGAACTGGGCGTAGAACGTCGCGACGCCGTAAAACTTCGCGGGCGGCACATCAAGCTGCTCCGAAATCCAGTTGATCGCGTCCTCGCGCAGATAACCGAATTCGTTTTCGATATCCTGCAGGATCGAGATCAGGTTGCCTTCGTTTTCCCGGTAGCGGGTGAGTATCCCTTCGAGTTTTTCTTCCATAATGAACACACCTCTTGAGACAAAAAAGGCCGCCTTCTTTGTCCCAGCGGCCAGGAGCGCGAAGTAAGGAATAGAAAGCGGGAAAGGGAAACTGATTCGTCAGCTACCCCCTGTTCCCGCCTCCTCACTCCTTGCCGACGGCTTAAAACATCGGGTCCATGGTGAGAGCCGGGTGGCCCTTTTCCGTCAGATACGCAAGAAGCTTTTCTGAATCTTCCGCAACCGACTCGTCCGCGATCTTGTCCATGAGGTCTGGCACTCCCTCTTCCTCCGCCCGCTTCTTGAACGCCTCGGCAAAGGACTCCTTCAGGTTTTTGGTCATCCACACGATGCGCTTGAATCCGCCTTCGGCGGAGAGGAACTTCTTGCTCGTGAGGAAGAACCGGCCGATGCCCATGAAGCCGGGGGTCTGCGCGCCGCCGCCAACGGTGCCCGCGAGGGTGGAGAATTTCATCCCGATGGGCGTCATGCCGGTAAAGCCGCGGTTTACGATCATGACGCCGTTCGCCTCGGGCACGATTGCCACGATACACTCGAAGCAGCCGCAGGAAGTCATGGGCGCGTCCATTATGGAGTAGGCGTTGAAGTATTCAAGCGCCTGGTGCGAGTTCGTGTAGACGTACTCGTCCACGCCCTTCCAACGGCCCTTGACCGCGTCGACGGTCTCGCCTTTTTTGACCGGCTGGTTCGCGCCGTTCGGATCGATTTCATAGGCCGCCTTGGCGTCGAGCCAGTTGTAGGCCCCGCACAGGCCGAGCCGCTCGGGGGACACGACGCACACGTGATTCGGCGCGAAGCTCTGGCACAGGATGCAGGAGTAGAAGGTGTCCACGGACTCGTCGGTCATCGTGGCAAGGCGCACGTCGCGCTCGAGGTATGCCTTGCGCGCCTCCTCCAGCTTCGCCTTCACGTCCGCATCATCCACATAGAACGTGACCTGGACCTTGTCCACGATGTTGTTGAACTTATGCTTAAGCTGGGTCGTGAGGATATCGCCGAAATGCCTCAGCACATAGCCGTCTTTGAGCGCGTTGATGCTCACGCGGAGCCAGTTCTGGTCGCGCTGGCCCATGTGCCAGATGCCCTGGGCCTCGTTGATGAAGTGGTGGATTTTCCTCTCGAGTACGGGCTCGAAGTCCTTCTGCATCTTGCGGCCCGCGACTTCGACGTAGATGCCGAGCGGCATCTGGCCGCCCTTCTGGTACCGGCCATCGGCGTCCGTTCCCACGATCGTGACCTTGCCGTCCTCCACTTTGTCGAGGTCCACGGTATGGAGCCATTCGAAGGCCGAAGTGCGGTTGCCGCCGAACTCGATGTGCATGTCTTCCTTGCGGATGCGTTCGCCCTCGAAGGCCGGGCCGTAGGCCACCGGGATCGGCGGCTTGGAGACCGTGATCTTGAGGCCGCGCACCTCGATGCAGCGCTCCACGATCTTCTTGGGGTCAAGTTCCTTCTCGACCTCTTCGTAGATCGTAACGCCGGTCGGATGGACGACCGGGATGTCGGTGTTCGCAATGGCCGGAAAGCCCATGTTGATCGCGCCCGCGCCCGTGGTCCAGATGCGGTCGTTCAACGGTCCCAGCACCATGGCGAACGCGAACACCTTGTCCTTGGAGTACTTGAGGATTTTCTTGTAATCGCCGCCCTTCATGCCGCCGAAGGTAATGCCGGCGCGCGCCGCCCAGTTCAGGGCGTAGATCGCGTGCTCGACTTCCGGCCCGAGGGGAACAAGACGGGTGTCCCAGCCGAGCTGCACGCCCTTGCGAAGGAGCTGCTTCGTCATGCTGTCGCCGTTTACGTTGCCGCACATGAGGGTGAGGATGTTCTTCTGCTGAAGCTCGCGCGCGATCTCCACGGCGTGATCATCGTCGTTTGCAGCGCCGATAATGCAGACGTAGCCCGGCATGGAGCCGTCCACGAGCTGAATGCCCAGGTTGCGGAGGATCGTGTCGGAGATGAAGCCGTGATACGTGAGGCCGATGGAATCGTCCTTCACCGGCTCCTGGCCGTAGATATACCGGACGGCCATGATCATTTCCTGGGCGAAGAGCGCGGCCATGCCGGCGTCCAGAGCCTCGCCCAGGTAAGGTTTGTACAGCCTGTCCTCGGGTGCCTGCGTGAGGAGCGGCTTCACGTGCTGCGCGAGCGCGGTCTTCATGTCGCCCACGGTCCTGACCTCGAATCCGGTCATGGCGAACATCTGCGGGAGAAAATACGCCGTGTCCGGGAACTCGAACTTGAGATCAGCGCCCTTCTCGGAAATGGCCTTCTCCACGAGGGCCTCGGCCTGCTTGACATAATAGTGGGAACCCAAAATGGCCCCGGTGGCAATGATTTTCGACATAATTCAACTCCTTTGCGGTAAATTGCTTTTACGCCCTGGCTTTTAAGAACGTCGGGAGCTGGTTCGCCTCTCGCGGCCCCACGGTGATTTTCCAGCCCGGGAGTTTTTCCTCGAGCGAGCCGGACAGAACGGCCACGTAGCCCGGGATGATGAGCTCCTTGTGGTTCACGTTCTTCTCCACGCCGCTCTCGGTGATGAACTGCGCGATCTTGCTGGCGGTGAATTTTCCGGCGGCCCAGGCCGTGAGCACCGAGAGGCCTTCGTTGTCCATGACCGCGAGCCACGACGGGACTTTGCTGTTCTCCACCTCGCCGCGGACGATGAAATAGGAGAGCGAAAAGTTGGTCGTGATCATGAGCGGCGAACTCTCCTTCGCATCGCCCACCTTGTAGATGTTCTGGGCGACCTGCATCGGGACCTGCGGATCGGTATAGATGTTCTGCCGGAGCGACAGCAGCGCCAGCATCTTCCATTTCTCGATGTTGTTCACGACGATGATGGATGCGTACTTCATCGTGCCGATGGCCGCCGCGATCGCTTCGGAAAGCGAATTGTCGCGCGCGGCGAAGGAAATAATGGGATAGCCCAGGGGCTTGAAGTTCTTTTTGATGGCAGCGCGGCGCATGATCGTGAAGTGCTCGATCATGTCCTTGGCCTTGCGTGCGCCCGAATCGAGGACAATATCTTCCACGCCCAGGGCCTTGACCTTTTCGGAGAGGGCCGTAAGGGCGTCGAGCCCGTCGGCAGCGACGGCGAGGGAGGCCTTCTTTTCCTTGGCGATCTTCGCCATGGCCTCGGCGTTCTCCGCGGTCGCCGCGTAGATCAGGGGCTTCTTGTCCGCGCAGTGCGCAATGCCAGCTTCGATCGTCGCCGGGTTTTTGCTCACGAGGATCACCGGGACATCCGGCGCGCCGTCCACGACCTGCTTGACGACCGAGGCAAATGCGGCCGCGTCACCGCCCTCGTCGGTCACGGCAATGGCGTCGACCCGGAGCTTCTGTCCCACGCGGTCTATCTCGGAGGACTTGACGGCCTCGATCTTCTTCGCTGCCGCATCGCCGGCCTCGGAGGCCTTGATCGCCACGGCGAACGCATTGGGGTTGAAAAATTTCTTTTCATGGCGGAACATGCAGATCTCGTCGCCCACCTTCACGGCCTTTGCGCCCGTCCCCAGGGTGATGCCCCTGATCGGGGGCGCCGCCGCCTCGCCTAAGAGCTTCTTAGCGTCCTCGGATGCGTCCGGGCAGGCATCGAGGCTCGCCTGTTTTGCCGCAAGCTTCATGGCGAAGGCAAGGCAGGTCGGGTGTCCGCACTTCTTGCAGTTGGTCTTTGGAAGATACTTGAATATTTCAACACCGGAAAGTGCCATGGAAAACTCCTTTCAAGGCTTAACCACAGAACGCGCAGAGGACAGCTTGAAACTCATCCTCAATTATTTGTTCTCCGTGACCTCTGTGGTGATTAATTATCTTACATCAACTCGGCGATGACTTCTTTCGCCCTTGCCGCGGCGCCGGGGTGCCGCATGATGAGCATGTCCGCGCCGGCCGTGATCATCGCCGAGGCGGTCATCGCCTCCCAGGCGAGGGCACGGTCTTCCAGGCCGCCCCATTCGGGGACTTCGGCGTCCGGGGCCATCGTTTCCTTGACCTTCCAGACGTTCATGCCGATGTCGCATACGATCGGGGTCTGCATCATCGGGTCGTTCTGCAGGAGCGCCGCCATGCGGATGCGCTCCATCACGCTGTAGGTGTATTCGAGACCGTAGCCCAGGGCCGAGGACATGGGGTCCATGATGATGCGCTCCTTGTCGAATCCCATCTGGGTGAGCAGAATGTTGAGCTGCTTGGCCAGATTCACATCGAGCTGGCTCATGGCGATGAGCTTGTGGTCGTTCGCCATCGCGGCCGCGGCCACGGTCTTGTAATTTTCCTCCACGGCCTTGCCGATGGCGCAGTTCTTGCCGCGCGTCGCCGCCGCCGCCGCCTGCAGCACCTGTGAGTCCTTCTCGGCCTGGCCGCTCCCCAGGATAATGAGGGGAATGTCGATTGCCCCGGCAACCTCTGCCGCGACCTTGGCGGCCTCTTCGGGGCTCTTGTTCTTCTGGTCGGGATGGGTGCCCATGAGCCGGAGCGCAATCATGTCCGCGCCGCTCTTCTGGCAGAACTTGGCCCACGAGACCGGATTGGCCGCTTCGCCGCCGATCGCCTTTTTCAGGGTCTCCGGCCAGTCCTCGGGCGCAATGTCCAGGACCTCCAGCGCCACTGCCGGCTTGTTCGGAAAGATGCCCTCAAAACCGAGAAAAGGCAGCGCGTTCGCCCCGCCAATGGTAACGGCCTTTGCGCCCGATCCGATCTGAACGTTGAAAATCTTCCCGCTGTATGTCTCTTTCGGTATGGTGAGTGCCATCAAAGCCTCCTCAAAATGTCCTGTATACTAACAGAATTCAGTTTGTAGAACAACAGGAATCAGACGATCCGTGATTCGCGATGCATGATGAAACCGGATGTTCCACCCTCCAGCCTGCATCCTGAAGCTTTTCCCTACATATCCAGGAACGAGTGCGCGTACATGGTCCTGCCCATGATCATCTCGACCGTCTTGACCGTGTCCATCATGTCCTTGTCGAGCGGATCGATAATGGCCGACGACAAGCCCTCATACATGAGCATGGCGAGGAAGTTCCGGTTGATGATCGGCCGGACATGTTTGGGCGCGCCGTTGGAAATGTTCGAGAGACCGACCACCGTATTCATCGGAGGATCGTTCAGTTCCTGGAACATCTTTACCGCGCGGATCGCCTGTTTGCCCTGGTCCTGCATGGTGCATATCTGGAGGATGAGCGGATCGAGGAAGATGTTCTCCATCGGCACGCCGTATTCCATGCCGCGCGCCATGATCTCGGAGGCGATCACGCATCGGTCCTCGGCGTCCGCCGGGATGCTGCCCTTGCCCAGGGTAAGCGCGATGATCTTCGCGTTGTATTTGCCGGCCAGTTCCATCATGGGGAAGCGCTCGGGCTCGTTCGAAGTGGAGTTGATGATCGGCGCGCCCCACTGGTTATTGTGCGCCTTGAGGCCCGCCTCCATGGCCTTGATGTTCGTTGTGTCGAGGCAGAGCGGCTTCTGCACCACTTCATGGACGACCTTCACGGCCCAGTCCATGAGCTCCGGCCCGTTTTCCTCCGCCGGGCCGATGGAAACGTCGATAAAGTGCGCGCCCGCCTTTGCCTGCGCCACGGCCAGATCCTGAAGCGGCTTGGGATCGTGCTTCGAGAGGGCCTCGCGCACCTTCTTGGCAATGACGCTGATTTTTTCTCCGATTATGATCATGGTCCGGTGTTTCTCCTTTCGAAAATCTGGATCGGTACAACTTCATTGGCCGCAGATTTATGCAGAGAAGCGCTGCTTGAAAATCTCCTCTTGTTGATCTGCGGTTATCCGATTTTATCTGCGCCCGAATTTCATGCGTTTATCAGCTTCAGCAACTCTTCCGCTTTCTGCTGATCAATGGTGCCTTTTTCTCTGGCAACCGATACCGTCTGCCGGGCCAGCGCCTTATACAGGCTCATCAGCTCCGGCGTGCGCTTCTGCATAGCCTCCAGGTGATCGAGGACCGTCGCGGCATCGCCCCGCATGATCGGCCCGGTGAGCGCGTCAGGAATGCCGAGCGTTTCGATGTTATGGAGCGTCCCCCTGATGAGCGGAAGCACGGCCTTGAGCGCTTCCGTTTTATCGGCGCCCAGCGCCTGGTAGAACTGAAGCCCGTAGTCAACGAGGGCAACGAAATAATTTGAGACCGCCACCGCGCCCGCGTGGTAAAGAGCTGCGGAATGTTTGTCCGGGCTCCACTTCGGCATGGCCAGCTCGAAGCCGCACAGCGCCTCCACGACCGCTTTTGCCGTATCGAGCGCTTCGGGGTCGGCTTCGATGCGGAAGTACGAACCCGGGAGGACCCTGATGCCCTGCTCCCTGGCTGCGAGCGACTGGAGCGGATGGACAACCGCCCGATGCGCCCCCCTCGCCTTCGCCGCGCTCAGAAGGTCCAGGGAATGCGCGCCGGACATATGCATGACGATCGCGCCCGGCTTGATCGCCCGGCTGATCGTCTCGCAGACTTCCCTGATTGCGTCGTCGGGGGTCGTGATAATAACAAGCTTTGCTTCCGATGCGGCGCCTGCCGCATCGACCATCGGCCTCCCCGCTCCGATGAAGAGGGCGGCCTTTTCCGCCGACGCGGCGGTGCGGGCCGCAATCGCAACGACCGGATATCCCGCCTTTGCCAGGAGATAGCCCACGGAACTGCCGACCCGTCCGGCGCCTATGATGGCAACGCTCTCTTTCATGGGAAGAGCAGTGAAACGGTCTCTCACGGAATAAGCTTGTCTAAGATGCCGTAGAACGCCGTGAGCGCCTTCGAGTCGGCCGGAAGCTGGGCAAGCGGCTTGGCGTTCAAATCATATTCAAAGATCAATTCGTCCGCAGGGACGAAACCCGCAAACTCGAGGCCCTGCTGCTTAATCGTCTGCAGGAGCGACGAGTCTTCGCTCACTCCGGCCTGGACCCGGTTCACGATCAGGACAGGGCGCTTGACATTCAGGCTCAGCTCCTTGACCAGATCGCCGATGCGGCCCGCGGTCATGATGCCCCGCACCGAGGAGTCGCTGATGATCATGAGCAAATCCGTATCCTGTGTTGTGCGGCGGGAGAGGTGTTCGAGGCCGGCCTCGTTGTCCATGACCGTATAGGGGTACGAGTCGGCCAGCTTGTCCATGTACTTGCGGATGATATTGTTGGCCGCGCAGTAGCAGCCCGCGCCCTCGGGCCTTCCCATCGTCAGGAGATCGAAACCTTTTGACTCGGAGAGCGCCTGCTGGATCTGGTAGTCGAAGAGCTGCTCCATGCTCATGCCGCCCGGCCGGGGGGTCGTAGACTTGACGGCGGCGAGTGATTCCTCGCGGAGCCTGCCGACCGTTGCATGGACCTTGACGCCCAGAACGTCGTTCAGGTTCGCGTTCGCATCGGCGTCAACGGCGAGTATGGCGCCCTTCTTTTTCTCTGTCAAATAGCGGATGGTGAGGCCGCACAGGCTGGTCTTGCCCGTGCCGCCCTTTCCTGCTACGGCTATGGTAAAACCCATGTGAACTGCCAGGGGTCATGGGGCAAGGGGATAGGGTCCGGAAAATGCGTAAATACTGCTTTGACCCTTGCTGCTGCTTGCCTGCGGCCAGCGCTTACAAATGCGGCAGCGCGAGTGCAGGCTGACCCCTGACCCTCCGTAATTACTTCACTCAGTATTTTTTCCCAGCACCTCGACTATTGCGAATGCCCCTGCAATAAAAAATGCCCTTTTCTCACTCACTTAATATTCGCCGGGACAGGAACAAACAGGGTTAGCGGGAAGAACATTATATCGGGCGCCTGCCTCGCGAGTCAAGAAAAATGAAGCGGTTGCTGACAATATTTTTTAATTAAGTTATAAATTTCATTGATAAAAAAGTCGCAAGATACGAATTGTAGCGGGAAGTTGTTACAAAAAGTACGCTTATTTTCTTCAGAAATGATAAAAACCGGCTGCGATTAATTCCCGTGGGGAAAAGGGGCGGACGACAAAAAAGAAAACAGCTCGCTTATGGATTGATATTCCATGGGAAAGCTGGGGGCGGCTCGCTTTTTCTTATAATTGCTTTTGGCGGAAGGTCCTTATCCGGGCTATTTCCTCCTGATATCCATAGATGTGCGCTCCGGCGCTGTATGCGTATATAGGGCCGTTTTTCAGGCCCGCCTCGGAAGCCACATATTTTTTCAGAAGTTCCAAGCCTCCTAAATTCGTCGGAAAGCCGGCCCACAAATCCCAGGAGCGGAAATAGCAACTAAGCGTCAGCACTAATTCGTCT